>CAXGPR010000068.1:0-20319 GCA_964011675.1 uncultured bacterium | reverse complement strand
TTTAGTAGCAACCCCTTCATGAACCTACTCTCCACTACGGTCAGTAGATATATACCGGACAGCCTACATCGACCTGCTCATACAGATAGCGCAGGTCTTCTGCTCCCAGGCGCACGCAGCCATGCGTTATACTCTTACCTAAGTTAACTTCGAAAAGCGTTCCGTGGATCATGTAGTCAGAAGCAAAATACAGTGCGTATTCGCCGAGGACGCCGCGCTGAAAACGGCGCCTGTCTTCGGCAAAGATAGGGATTTCTTCTCCATTTTCGATAAAATCCCAAACGGGACGGATCCACAGCGGATCTTCCTCTTTGCGCAGAATTGAGAAGCGTCCCTTGGGCGTATAAAACTGCCATTGGTGCCACCTTTTTTTACCCTTAAGTATGCGACCGCTGCCCGTAGCGCACACCGCTTCACGCACCACGTCCTTTCCCCTGCGAAGCTGCAGGCGGTTAGTCTGTGTATCGATCACTATGTAAAGGCCAGAGTGCTCTTGGGTGCGCACTGCGGCTAAGAGTCTTTGACGCTCGGCTTTTTGATCGAGCGCCGATGCTCGACCATCTGCCGCTACCGCCAAAGACAGAGTCAGGATTGTTATTGCTAAGAGTGCTTGCGGCATATATACGAAAAAAGCGGTCGAGAGGAAAAACCCTCTCGACCGCTTAACAAAATGATTTTTCGCGCTTAGATGCGATCGTACCAGGGACGCATCTTTTCGACCAACTCTTCGTATTTCTGCGTCGCCGACTGCACGCCACTCTGAACCTGAGCCGCTTTGCTTTGGGCACTTTGGGCACTCGACTGAGCCTGATCAAAGTTCTCGCTCGCCACGGCAGAGCGCGCTGCGTTCAGATCCGCATCCGCTCCGTTCAGGTCGGCTCGCAACTGCTCAATATCGCTCTCCGTCCCCTTGCCTGCAGGTGCGCTGTCAACGCCAGTGCGTGCCTCTTGAATCGTGCCCGCCGCAGCAGAGATTGCACCTTCTGCCGCACTGCGCTGACTACCCTTTTCCGCTTCAGCAGCCGCCTTAGCACGGTCGGCCCTGGCTTTGGCATCGGCAATCATCTGCTTGGCTTGTCCGAAGTCCTTGAAGAGTTTGTCAGCCTCCGTATTAACTGCCTGCTCCGCACCGCTGTATGCTCCCTGAGCAGCAGAATAGTCCGAAGCGGCAAACTTCTCAGCGCCAGCCGCGCGCGCCGCATCTAGCGCTCCCTTTGCCGCGGCCAAGTCAGATGCAGGGGGATCACCGCCGCAACCAGCTATAAGGACCGTGCTCGCCACGGCCAAAAAGAGAGAAAAGAACCGGATTTTCATAATCACCTTCCCATTATGATGTAGGTGTTTTTAATTCAATTATATGTTTGTTTAAAACAGGGAAGAATCTAAAAATAAAAGCGATGTCTTGTCAAGCCAAAACATCGACTAAGCACCCATTCAATCGGCTTCTTCCCCATCGACTAGCGGCGATCGCCGGCGCGTTTTTGCGCGTTCGTCGCGGATCTGTTCTTGCAACTCTACATACTCCTGCTCAAGCGAGTCGAGCTCCTCTTTAGTTGGCCCAAGCTCGCTCTGAGCTTTCTCTAGATCTTTTCGCGCCTCTTCGATCTTTTTCTCTAAATTCGCACGGGCCGATTCGAGCCGCTGGATTCGAGGCTCTACAACCGCCTTGTGTCTAACATAATCCATGACGACTTGGAAAGCGAAGAACAGGCACCCTATAGCCAGTATAGTAATAACCCATTCCATCAGGGAATCAATTTCCCATCTTCTCCAACGTAATCATCATCCTCATCAGCTCCCTCATATATCCAACCGCATTCCGAGCACAGTGGCGCCTCCACGTCTTCACGCCGAACGCTACACTGTGGACAGCGCGGCGCGAATGGCTTCAAGTACTTCAGCGCAACTACGGCCAACAAGAGGCAGGCAAGTGCAGTCTCAAACACCGTTTCAACAGTTCTCTGTGAAGAGTAGATCGATCGTGCCAAATCCTACTTCATCGAACACGTAAGAGTGCTCCTATGAAATCTTAGGACTTGCGAAAAAGCGCTAAGCTCAACGCAACATAATAGCGCGTTTGAAATACGAAAAAATACGTATCTATCAAAAAAGATTAATACATAGAGTGTGTGAGAAGAAATATAAATTTCCCCACATATACTGGTCAAGCAGTTTCTGTTCAGCTCGTAAAGCTATTTACGAAACCACATCTCAGGATTGGCCTAAAATACGGCATACAATGAGGAAAAAGTCGGCCTAATTGCCCTTACGCGTCGCCTGCATTTTGCGCAGCTGCCTGCGGCGGGCCCAGCGCCCTCGATTTTGTAGCCGCCGCCGGCCAAGAGGGGGCTGCACTTGACCGCTTTCCATGAGGTCTTCCAGCACATTGTTCAGAACATTTGGGTAGTTGGTGACGAGGCCTTGGACACCCATCATCGCCAAGTCGCGCATGGTGATCTCTTCATCAACCGTCCAAGCCCAAACGGTTACACCGCGTTTGCGCATTTCTTCAATCAGCGAAGGCGTCAGCGTCGCATGCCAGATAGAAAGCGTGTTGGCCCCGGTCTCTAGAACTTGTGATACTAAGCGCCGCGCGCGGAGGCGTGAAGGCGCTGTTGGCAACTCTCCAATGAGCAGAGAAGCGGGCAGGTGCGGAGCCATTCGTTTAACGCGCTCAACAGTCTGCGGGTTAAACGACTGGACGACCACTTGCTCAGCGAATTGCGCTTCTGCAATGGCTTGCACTACAAGCTCCGCAATAAAGTCCGATTTAATTTCCAGCAAAATCGGCGCTCGGTGGCGAGCCAAATCAAACACTTCGCGCAGAATCGGAATGCGCTCCCCATGACCCGCATCCGCCTGTCGGATTTTCTCTATTCCCAACTCACGCACAATACCCTCGCAGTCGGTCGTTCGATCCAAGCTTGGATCGTGTAGCACAATCAGTTGGCCATCGCCTGTTACCCGCACGTCGATCTCCAACATATCGACGCCAATATCAAGCGCTTTTTCAAAAGCCGCTAGCGTATTCTCAGGGGCTAAACCACGTCCCGAAGCTCCCCGATGGGCAATCCTGAGAGGAGGTATCATTTCTAAGCCCCAAATTTTTCTAAGCGCTGCGCGTGCGCCAAAACAAACGACATGAGGGCCGAAGAGGGCATAATACCCAGACTGCCCAACTGACAACCACGCTCTGAAAAATGCTTAGCACCATCGGCCAAACTAAACGCGCTGTGAATCAGCGTCGGAACAGGATGCCAGCTGTGGCTGCGCATAATGGAGGGCGTAGAGTGGTCTCCGGTAACGACAACGACGTCAGGCTTCTGCTCTAATAGCCGAGGTAAGTAGGAATCTACTTCTTCTAGCAAAATTACTTTACGGTCAAAATCTCCATCTTCCCCCGCACTATCCGTCTTTTTTACATGCATGTAAACGTAGTCGTAGTCGTCAAAACGCTCTTCATACAGCGCGCATTCCGAATCCATGTCCCAATTAACTTCGACCGTGTCCATTCCGACGGCTCCGGCGACACCTCTGTACATGGGATACCCTGCAATACCTAGAGCGCGCAGACCATACACGTCATCAAACTGCGCCAACTCCGGATAGCGGCCAAACCCACGCATCAAAACCATATTGGCCGGTTCCTGATCCGCTAAGATTTCCCGTGCCTGTACAAGAAATTCGTTGGCCACTTCAACCATGAGCTCGGATTCTTGGTCCTGAGCGACTAGCAATTTAGGCGGAATACTCGTGCCCTGCGGATCGGAGTCCCCCACGCCATCGCTGAGGCCTTCACCCCGGAAAACAACCCCTGCTCGATATTCCATTTCTGCAGCAACTGAAACCTGAATACCCGGAATATCTACCGCATCCAACAAATCGCACAGTTTACGACCTGTTTCTGTTGAGATACGTCCTGCGCGCCGATCAGTGACGTTGCCCGCATCATCAACCGTACAAAAGTTGAGTCTAGAAGCCACGTCGCCGGGACGAAAATCGACGCCTAATCCTAGCGCAGAAAGCGCGCCGCGACCGATTTCGCTTTTCCATGGGTCGTAGCCAAAAAGGGCAAGGTGAGCAGGGCCGCTACCGGGCGTAAAACCGCCGCCCAGAGGAGAAATTAAACCGCAACTACCGGCTGCCGCCAGACGATCTAGATTGGGCAAGTTAGCCGTCTCCAGCTCGGACTTCCCCGAATCGGGATGAGGCAATCCGCCCAATCCATCAATCACCAGCATAAGGATTTTGGTCTTTGCGTCGCGCGCGCACAGGTCGCGGGTGTACTCGCTGCTGATCATCTTTTAAATCACCTTTCGAGATACATGTCCTTAATCACCATCTGCACCGCACCGCCGCCAGCGTAGGTATCTTCTTCAAGCACAAAAGCTACACTTACACGCTGGCCGGGATGAATCTTGCCGGCTACATCACCCTGATTCCACCAGAGTCCGCTGCAATGTCGTCCCTTTGATTCGAGCTCTACTTTTAAATGCGTGCCGCCCTTGCCAATCTGGCGACGAGAGAGCACCTTGCACCCACGCATGGCAAAGAGCGGCGCCTCATTGCCATTGCCAAAGGGCTCCAGCGCAACGAGGCGCTCAATGGTCGCTATATCCAAATCTTCAGGATCAAGCTCTATGTCGATGTCGAGTTCGGCTTGCAAATCCTCTTCTCGGATGTGGCTATTAGCATGCTCAATAAGCTTCAAGCGAAATGCTTCGAAAGAGGTCGCCTTTAAAGAAAACCCCGCCGCTGCAGGATGTCCTCCATAAGCGACTAAATGTTCTGTACAGGCGCTAATACCTCGGCTGATATCGTACGCTGGGACGCTACGCGCAGATCCAACGTAAAGACCACCGCCCGCATCGTCACTGCACACTACAGCCGGACGGGTGTGTTTTTCGCAGAGCTTGCCTGCCAAAAGACCGACAATGCCCAACTTCCACTCGCCCAGCACTACGACAATCCGATCGCGGGCTAAATCTTCTCGGCTAACGAGGGCTTCCGCTTCGTCCATGCCCTCGCGCTGCAAAACTTGACGACGCGCGTTGAGACGGTTGAGGTCTTCTGCGAGCTGTACCGCCCGTCCATCGCTGTCCGCCCGTATGAGCTCAAGCGCAATGTCAGGTTTTTCAAGGCGACCAGCCACGTTGATTCTAGGTCCAATATGGAAACCAACTCCCGTCGTCCTAACAGGCTTTTCCGCATAGCCAGAGACAGCTTTAAGCTGACGTAGACCAGGGCGAGGCGTGCTGTTAAGAATCTGTAACCCCCGCTGTACTAATATGCGATTCTCTCCTAGTACTGGCATCACGTCAGCTACCGTACCCAGCACTACTAGATCGAGTAGGCTATTGAGATAACGTCGACGTACATCGGGCGAAAAAAAATCGGAGCTCAACGCCTGCACCAATTTGAAAGTAACGCCTACGCCAGCAAGCTCTTTAAAGGGGTAAGGGCAGTCCCGCCTGTTGGGATTGACAATGGCCAACGCGTCCGGCAAATGATCTAACTGCTGGTGGTGATCAACAACGACGACATCGACCCCACGCTCACGGGCTAAATCCAACGCATCAAAAGCCGAAATACCGTTGTCTACGGTTATAATCAGCGTTGCGCCCATGCCAATAGCTCGCTCTACGCCGGGAGGCTTCAGTCCGTATCCATCTACGTGGCGATCGGGCAGTATGTACGCTCCATCAGCTCCAACGGCGTCGAGAAAGTCGAGCATAACGGCCGTACTCGATACGCCATCCACATCATAATCGCCATACACGACGATTTTTTCACGCTGGCGTATCGCCCGGACAATCCGTTCGACTGCGCGGTCCATGTCGCGCAGATTTGCGGGATCGCACATTACCTCAGGACCGACATCCAGTTCAGCCTGATCGAGCGAACGCACTGTCAGCAAGGCGTCGACAAGGCAATTATAGGGCTGGCTATGGTGAATATTCCAAACGGGATAGAGACGCATCATTCACCCTATTGCTCTGGGAAAAGGGGCAGGAATAGGTCAGTTCAATATAGGCCGCGATTCAAAATCTCGTCAAGAGCCGTGCGCGTGCTTGCCCCCCTCTAACCTATGCTTAGATTTGACGCAGTAATTCAATAGTTCCCGAGGAGCTTTCCGTGTATTTTTTGCCCCTGCTTTTTGCACTCTTTTGCACACTTACGACGGTATCGGCGCACGCGGGCGCCAATGCGAACGTAAAAATCAGCCTCACCCAACTGTCTCCTCCCTGTGGACTTCAAGCAGGCCAACGGATCGAATTTCTCATCCAGGCCCAGCATATGGAAGGAGTCAGGCAAATAAAGTTTGACTTTGACTGGATACCCAAAGGGGCTATTTCATCGGCCGTCGGCGGCACCGCGACAGAGACCGAAGCCAACGGATTCATCGTGCCCGGGCCTCCGCAATTTTATGATGAGACCGCCGCGTTTGGCATGGCAGTGTTTGGCGGCGCTGGACTGAGTGGAGACGGCGAGTTAGCTCTTGTGGGCTTTGAGCTAGCGCCAGAAATCACGGCTATTACACCCCTCGCTATCTATCTCAGATCTATGTCGCTGGGACCGTCCTCCACCGAGCGGGACAACCTGTATCCGCAAGAGGCCATGATACTCGCCAACTATTGCGACGATTCGGGACAGCCTATTCCCCGCACCCTCTTACTTCAGGCCCCCGACGGGAAGCGTCTCTATTCAACCGCAGATCGGGCAGCGCAGGACGATGCAAGTCAGGGCGAAGTCGACGTGATAGCTCGTCCCTTGAGTGCGGGTGCTTTTCGCTCGGCTGTCGAGATTAAATGGCTCATAGAAAACCCTGGACCGGGGACGCTATATGCGCTGACCCAGCGTCAGACCTACTCCGTCCCACCGAGATCCACCGTCGAGCTACAAACGGAGAGCAATCAGCAGGGAGATGCCCCTTTGCGCGTTGACGCATCCGGCAGCGAAGGCGATACGATAGCCCGTCTGTCCGCCTGCGCGAACTTAGACGGCCAGGCACTGTGCGCAGAGCAGCGCCTAGTCTGGCACACGCCCATGACTGCCGTGCTGAGCGAGGAGAATACAGCGCTCCCCAGCTCAAGCAGTCTACAGCAAAATTATCCCAACCCGTTCAACGCAGGCACACAGCTCATCTTTGACATAGCCGCACAGGACGCCGGTCAACATACCCTGCTGACGATTTATAACATGCTTGGGCAGTTAGTCGCGACTCCCTTTATGGGCAGACCGACAGCGGGGCGTCACCGCGCACATTGGGACGGGCGCTATGCCGACGGCAGAGAATCGGCCACTGGTCTATACGTCGGTCGCCTATTAACCGTAAATGGGACGCACGTACGACGCATAATGCTTTTACGCTGATATGAGACGACGAGACGATCTAGCCCGCACCGCTGCGCTGCACGTACTAGACAGCTGGGAGGGACACAAAAACCCCATAGACGACTTGCTGTCTGGCCTCGATGCATCGCTCAGCGATGATCGCGACCGGCGCTTCGCACGGCAACTCGTGTTGGGAACGCTGCGCTGGCGCCTGCGACTCGACTGGATTATCAGCCATTTTAGTCGACGTCCAGTAGACGAACTGGAAACGCGCGTGCTGAATATCTTGCGCATGGGTGTTTTACAAATCAACTTTCTCGACCGAGTACCAGAACGCGCGGCCATCCACACGAGCGTGGAACTGGCAAAACGACAGGGCGCACGCTCTGCAAGCGGCCTGATCAACGCCGTCTTGCGGTCTTTCCAAAGGGAACCTCACCGCGTCCAATTCCCCGATCCAGATGCTGATACAACTCGCTATCTGTCACTACACTATTCACACCCGTTCTGGCTTGTAGAACGCTGGATACAGCAGTGGGGCGTCGAAAAAACGCGGGGAATTTTGGCCAGCAATAACGAACACGCACCCCTTTGGCTACGTCTCAACCCATTGCGCAGCACCCCCTCAACCCTGTGCGCAACACTTCAGTTAGAGGACGGGCCAGACGACTATTTTCGTGCATTGGATCCACGCCAAGCCCTCAGGTCTCCTGAATTTGAAAAGGGCCACTTTCAAATCCAGGATCCCAATGCAGGTCTGGCCGTGGCTCTACTAGATCCACAACCTGGAGAGCATATACTGGATGCTTGCAGCGCTCCCGGAGGCAAGACCACGCAGATAGCCGAGCGAATGCAAGACAAGGGCTTTATCGTTGCGGCCGACCTGTCACATACCCGCTTACGTCGCCTGCGCGAAAATGCTCGACGCTTGATGCTGCACTCTATCCATATGGTCGCTTGGGACGGCTCGATTACCGGCAGCCAGCTGTTTGACCGCGTCTTAGTAGACGCTCCCTGCAGCGGCACGGGTACATTGGGCCGCCACCCTGACGCGCGCTGGAACAGGGCCCCAGAACAATTTCCTGCGCTCATCGAGCGCCAGCAGTCGATATTGGTTGCAGCCTTTACCCAACTGCGCCCCGGGGGCACACTTGTTTATAGCACCTGCAGTTTGGAACAAATCGAGAACGAAAGAGTAGTAAAGAATTTTATTGCCCACACTCCAACTGCCCGACTCGAGGAGGCACATCGGAGTCTACCCAACGATGCGCGAGTCGGTCGCTACGTTCAAACTGTGCCCGGTCAACACCTAGGCGATGGCGCGTTTGCAGCTCGGATACACAAGGTAGAATCATGAGAAAGGTTTTTGCTCACGGCATATTGGTAGCGACTTCAGCGCTCGTTGCAGCCCTACTCATGCTCGGGCTAGTGGATGCCGTCGTTATGCCTCACATCGTCGCTGTCCCCAACGTAAAAGTACCTCGGCTTCACTCTTTGGATAGCTTACAGGCTTCCCAAAGGCTTGACCAGTGGGGCTTAAAAATAGCCGTTGGCGACAGCATATACCACGAACGCGTACCGCTAGGTTCGGTAATCGACCATCTTCCCGAGGCGGGACAGCGCGTTAAAAAAGGGCGCGCCGTCACCGTAATTCTGAGCAAGGGACCGCGCTATTATACGACTCCTGACCTGCAGGGAGCGAGCCTGCGAGAAGCGCGTTTGCAGCTCGAATCCAACCAGCTGCAGACCGGTGACATTATTTATGTCTCGTCAAATGAGGTGCCCGAGACTGCGGTAATTGACCAACATCCGACAGCGGGCACTCGCCTCAAGCGCGACGATCACGTCGACCTGCGCATAAGCAACGGTCCTCTGTCTTCTATGAAGAAGACACCCAACCTGCTCTCCCTGCCCATCAATTCGGCAGAAGACACGCTACGCAAATACGAAATGCGGTTAGGGCGCGTTGAAAACCAAATCGACAACACTTCGCCGCCGGGCACAATTATCAGCCAAACACCCAAGCCAGGCACGCAAACACCCCGCAGTACGCGCATCAATTTGCGCGTGAGCGCTCAGCATCCAGACAACGGAGCTCGTTGATATGCCAACTCATCCAATACGAATTGCCCCTTCGCTTCTGGCCGCTGACTTTGCCTATTTAGCACAACAAATAGAAAGCATTGAGCAAGCTGGGGCAGACTGGCTACACTTAGATGTGATGGATGGGCGCTTTGTGCCCAATATCAGCTTCGGAATACCCATCCTCGAGTCCCTGCGACCGAAAACGCGTCTTTTCTTCGACGTCCACCTAATGATCGCAGACCCGCAACCATATATAGAGCCCTTTAAAGCCGCGGGCGCTGATTCGTTGACCATTCACATCGAAACTTGCCCCCACCCGACCCCCATCCTGCGTACAATACGCACTCTCGATCTTCAGTGCGGTTTGGTTCTGAACCCATCCACGCCCATAGAGAGCCTGCTTCCTTATCTAGGCGAAATCGATTTGGCGCTCGTCATGTCCGTCGAACCCGGCTTTGGCGGCCAATCCTTCCAACCACAAGCGCTGCAAAAGATTGAAGCTCTCCGGAACGAGATCGAACAACAGGCTCTCGATCTTCCCATTCAGATTGATGGCGGCGTAAATCCGCACAATGCAGCCGCGTGCCGCAGCGCCGGTGCTAGCATACTCGTTGCGGGATCAGCTGTTTTCAGCGCCGCTGACCCTAGTCGCGCAATTGCCGATTTACGAGCTTGAAGGCATTCGCTATTTCTATTGCTCTATTAAACTGGCAACTATATATTAATTGATTCGTTGATTTTGTAGACCTGTGATTATCAAGACCGTCATACAGACGCGCAACTTAGGCCTATACCTCAGCCATGTTTGATCGACTCAGTGATCGTTTTGACGACATTTTCCGCCAGCTGCGCGGTCAAGGACGCATTACTGAGCGCAATATAGACGAGTCACTGCGCGAAATTCGCCGTTCGCTGCTCGAAGCCGACGTCAACTTTACCGTGGCTCGCACCTTTATCCAGCGCGTTAAAGAGCAGGCTTTAGGCCAACAGGTCGCCAAGAGTCTCACTGCTGGCCAGCAACTGGTTAAGATCGTGCACGACGAACTCGTTGTGCTCTTGGGCGGTAACAGCGCGCCCATCAAGCTGGCTGATCACCCGCCAACTGTCATCATGATGGTTGGGCTACAGGGCGGTGGTAAAACAACCATGGCCGCCAAACTGGCGCGCCAGTTTAAAGACCAGGGCCGCCCCGCACTTCTGGTGGCAGCTGACATATACCGACCCGCCGCAATAGATCAGCTGCAAACGCTTGGCGCATCTATCGACGTGCCCGTTTTCAGCGCACCGCTGGGAACAGACCCGGTCGATATCTGCAGCCAAGGCGTAGCACAAGGCCGAGCGACCAACCGAAGTGTCGTACTTGTCGATACCGCAGGACGTCTGAGTATTGATGAGCAGATGATGGGAGAGCTGGCACGCGTCAAGGAGGCGATCACACCGCATGAGATCCTCTTTACCGCCGACAGCATGATCGGCCAAGATGCTGTTGAGACGGCGAAGCGCTTTCACGAGCTGCTCGCCTTCAGCGGCGTCGTGCTGACAAAAATGGACAGTGATGCGCGCGGCGGCGCGGCCCTGTCGATTCGCGAAGTGACGGGTGAGCCAATTAAGTTTATTGGCACTGGCGAAAAGGTTGAAGACATAGAAGCCTTCCACCCCGACCGGATGGCATCGCGCATTTTAGGCATGGGCGATGTTCTCTCGCTTGTAGAGCGCGCTGAAGCTGTGATTGAGCGAGACAAGGCCACTCAGATGGAGGAGCGTCTGCGCAAAGCGACCTTCACATTTGAGGATTTTTTGGACCAACTGCAGGCTGTAAAAAAGATGGGACCACTCGACCAGCTCATCGGCATGATTCCCGGCGCGGGTAAAGCCATGAAGGGCATGCAAGTTGACGACAACGCCTTTGGACAGGTCGAAGCCATTATAAGCTCTATGACCCTTGAGGAGCGCCGTCGCCCACAGGTACTCAACGGCAGTCGCCGCAAGCGCATAGCGCGTGGTAGCGGAACTACGATACAGGATGTAAACCGGCTCGTCAAACAGTTTCAGCAGATGCAGAAAATGATGAAACAAATGAGTCGGAACAAAATGGGCAAAATGGGAAGAAAACTAAAAATGCCCTTTCCGGGCTGAACACTAAAAAGGAGAAAGCTCCGTTGGTTAAACTTCGCCTTACCAGATTGGGAAAGAAGAAACAGCCCTTCTATCGCATCGTCGCTATGAACAGCACAACGGGACGTCAGGGCCAGGCACTGGGCTACATAGGCACCTACAATCCACTGCATTCCAGCGTGGATATCAACGAAGAAAATGCACTGCTCTGGCTTAATCGCGGTGCAGAAATGACCGAAACTGTTGAAGCGCTATTTCGCAGCCAAGGTCTGCTGGCCCGATGGAAAGGTCTCGAAGGCACCGTGAAAGAAAACGCGCTAACAACGGACAAGCCTAAGCGACGTCGCAAGCTCGCTGCCGCTGCCGCCGCACCCGCAGTAGAAGCAGAAACCAGCACTGAGGCACCTGCTGAAGAAGCGTCCGAAGAAACCAGCGGCGAGAGCGAATAACAAGCGAGGAGCAGCGAGCGCTTTGGACTCTACGCAGCGCATCGCCGTTGCCTATATCAGCCGCAGCAAAGGCGTGCGTGGCCAAGTCAAGGCCGAGCCACTTACCGCAGATATTAAGCGCTATGATGCGCTCGAATCGGTTGTGATACAGAAGGTCGGGCAGCCAGACCGCACGTTTGAGCTCGAGCACTGGCACCGCGAGGCACCTGGCGTGATTCTAAAATTTGCCGGCGTTGACGCTCCAGAAGCGGCGCGCGAGCTGCTCGTGAAAGGTTATGTGACGGTAGAACGAGAGCAAGTTCCGACCTTGCCTACCGGCTCGTATTACATCTTTGAATTGGTGGGCTGCGCGGTTGAAGACGAATCTGGAGCTCCCGTTGGAATCGTTGAAGAAGTGTTGGAAATGCCTTCAACAGACGTGTACTTGGTGCGTGGAAAGCATGGGGAAATCCTGATACCCGCCGTGAAAGACTACGTTAAGACAGTGGAAACAAAACAGCGCCGCATTGTTGTTGACGGCATTGAAGAGCTCTTACATTAACGTGCAAATTGACGTTGTAACGCTCTTTCCAGATTTTTTTCAAACACCGCTTCAGTCTAGTATACTGGCCAGAGCAGTGCAAAATGGGCTACTTGAAGTAGGCACATATAACCCGCGTGATTTTGCGTTTGACAAGCATCAGAACGTGGACGACGAGCCCTACGGCGGCGGCGGCGGTATGGTCCTAAAACCCGAGCCCTTGTTCGCTCTGTGGCAGGCACAGAAGTTTGAAAAGGCACACTGCATTTACCTAACGGCAGATGGAGAGACGCTAGACCATCGCCTCAGCGTTGAGCTATCTCTGCAAGATCATTTGGTTCTGCTGTGCGGGCACTACAAGGGAGTAGACGAGCGCGTTCGAACGCATCTCATTAATCGCGAGGTCTCTATTGGAGACTTTGTTTTGACTGGTGGTGAACCAGCAGCGCTCGTCCTCATAGATGCTGTTGTTCGCCTGATACCAGGCGTATTAGGCAATTTTGGTTCAGCGCTCGAGGACTCTTTCCAAGATGTTCTCCTCGACTGCCCATGGTATACGAGACCTGCTGAATTCAACGGAGAATCGGTTCCGCAGGTCCTGCAAAGCGGTGATCATCAGCGCGTGCAGCAGTGGCGTCGTACACAAGCTTTGCGCAAGACGTTTGAGCGTCGTCCCGACCTGTTAGACAAGGAAGTTCTCGACGACAAAGACAAAAAACAACTGACCCAGTGGGAACGTGAAGGGCTGGAATAGGCCCCTTAAATCAGAAGGTAAACAATGGACGCAAGCATTATGCGCGAGCTGACCTCGAATCAGCTCAAAACCGACTTACCCGAGTTTTCATCCGGCGATACGCTACGCATTCACGTGCGCGTTATCGAGGGCGACAAAGAGCGCACGCAGGTTTTTGAAGGCACTGTCATTCAGCGTAGAGGGAGTGGCATACAGGAAACCGTCACCGTACGCAAAATAACTCAGGGCGTTGCAACAGAGCGGATCTTTCCCCTGCATTCTCCGCGCATTGCCGAAATTGAGTGCACCCGTCGTGGTCGGGTCCGCCGCGCACGCCTGTTTTATCTTCGCAGCCGTAAAGGCCGTGCTGCCCGCATTAGAGAGAAGCGCTAAACGGAACTGCAACAGTGGAACCTACTAACCCCCCGTTCACGCGAAAAAACTGGCTAATACTAGCGGCTGGGCTGACTAGTATTATGCTCGGCTATGTATTCCTGCGCATACCACCAGCGGACGGTTTTCTTTCGCTTACGCTGGCGCCCGTTCTATTGGTCGCGGGCTATTGCGGATTGTTGCCCTTGGCCATATTGCACAGAGACCGCCAGAATGAAGAGGACTCCTCAGATTAAAAGGCGATCATGGGACGACTGACAAGCGCATTCTATAATGAGCAAAATTCCTGCAGGCCCTCCCGTCTTGGATGAACAGCCTGAAGCCCCGCACGAACGGGATCTGTACGGTAACCGGATATCAACAGAGTATACAGCCGATTTTTCTTCCTTCGGGGACGATGATATATCAGCGTTCTTTAACCGCGGATATATCGCGTTCGAACGCGCCTTTTCTCCAGATCAGGTGCGGGACGCCCAGTCTGCTATCGATGACCTCATCGCGGGAAATAACAAGGACTTTCGCGGCGTGCAGAACGAAGCATCAATAGAAGGCACTGACAATCGTCCCGTGCGTAAACTAATGAGTTTTGTCGAGTATGACGCACGCCTTGCAGCCCTTGCAAACCACGCAGATCTACACGCATTTATGCAGCGCCTATTGGGCGATACGCCAGAGCTTTTTCAAGACATGGCCTTGTTAAAAAATCCGGGAGGTCGAGAAAAACCCTGGCATCAAGACAACGCCTACTTTAACCTATCAATAGATACAACGGTTATAGGCGTATGGATCGCCCTCGATCAGGCCACGCTCGACAATGGCTGTTTGCATATCCTACCAGGCACGCATCGCATGGGACCAGCTGAGCATTTTAAAGTGCGCGACTGGCAAATATGCGACAGTGCGGTGCAGCGTCAACTCGACGTTGCGGTGCCTCTCCCCCCAGGGGGCTGCCTAATTTGGCACGGCCTACTTCATCACGGCAGTCCGACCAACCACTCATCCCAATCTCGCCGCGCACTACAATTCCACTATCGCCCCGTCTCAAGCAACCCGATAAGCACCGAAGAACGTATGCAGCACTTTGGCGGTGCTGTGCGCGGTGCAGAGTGCTGATTCAAATCAGCGATGCACACCTAGCGCGTTCGCCGCTAAAAAAGTGCCGCTTACTTGTTCTGCGGCCAGACGCGCAGCTGCGCACACCGCAACAGAGATCAACTGTTTCTGCACGATCCGTTTGCTGAGATAACAAGCAAAGAAAACGTCGCCCGCTCCCGTCGGATCGCAGACGCGTGAAACCGACGTCGACTCAAACAGATGCATCCCTCTTCGGTGTTGGATATACCCTCTCTGTGAACCCCTTGTTACAACAACTTCTCGCAGTCCATACCGCTCTATCAGCTGTCCGACATCGCATTGGGCCCAGGCTAAGAGCAGGTCGAGCTCATCCTGCGATGCTTTTACCCACTGGGCCGCCTGCAGTATTCCCTCCACAGAAGCCGAGACCTTAGCCCGCACAAGGTCGCCCTCGACTCGGCGCACATGCCCTTGTAGATCGGCACAAAGGACTGGATTCCCCTGCGTAACCAGCCACGCTAGGGCCTCCTCGGCCACGTCATGCGGATGGAGCGGTCCCAATAGTATATAGTCCGACGGCCTAACGGCCTTTTGTAAATCCGTCTGTCCAATAGGCCGAGCTGCTATGGGCATTTCCTGCTGTCGATCATCGCCCTCAATTCGGTTAATGAAGTGCGTAGTATGCATATCATCTCCCAAATACAGTTGGGCACCTTTTTCACGAAGAAGCGCCATCACATCTCGGTCGTTCGAAGCCATGTTGGCACATACGGCGACTGCGTGCCCCAAACGAAGTAGGTTCAATCCGCCGTACACCACCACCCCACCAGCCTTGTATGCCCGCTTGTCGGCTTGGATAATACAGTCTACCGTCGCCGAGCCGACAACGAGCCACCGCGGCCCCTGCAGCACACTCGATCTCATCAGCGAGAGACTGCCCAATAGACAAATGGACGGATGCGTTCCCCATTTAATACGCCATTTTTAATATTCATTATCCCCTCTTTTTTTGAGAGCAAAACGCCGTTTCAATTCCCTTGACACATTCCTATTCACTCGCCATGCTTACGGGCAAATATTAACAGGTCAAAGGACCCTCCATGCACGCTGCTTCTATTTGCGAAATAGGCATACCGGTTCGCTCCGTCAACTGGGTACGTCTCCACCCCGGCACCACGTCCGATGGCACGACCTGTCTCTACGCAGTGATGGGCCAACAGGCCGCTGGGCTTTTTGTCCTTCAAATCGACCTCGAAAGCGGAGCATGCCGGCAGTTCACAGCAGAGCTGGCCGAGGCGAACTACCCTACAGCCACCTACATGAGCCGCATGGGACGACTCTATATCGGTTCAGCCTATGCGGGTCATCTGCTGTGTTTCGATCCCATTCAAGATGCATTGATAGACCTAGGGGCCATCAATCCCCAAGCAGCCACGTTCCCCTGTCGCATAGACGAAGACGAACACGGATGCCTTTGGATCGGCAGCTATCCCAAAGCAGATTTGACCATGTACGACCCCCGCACGGGCGTGTTCGAGCGCCACGGCCCCATGGATGAAGAGGATATGTACAACTATCCTCTGGTCGATCGAGACGGCAGCATTGCCAACCTCGTGCGCATGACCAAACCACACGTCGTGCGCTACGATCCCGCAACGGGTAATCAAACTATTGTAGGCCCTGTGTCCATTAAAGGCGAGAGCGAGCTGAATCTCATGCGCGGTTCAGATGACGCTCTGTATATCGCCTCAACGCTGGGGAATTTTTGTATTGATGAAGGACGAGCCATAGCCGTCGAGCGTTTGCCCGAAGCACAACTTGCGGCCACGCTGCCCGACGGGAGTCGATTTGCTTTTGCGGATGCCAAACAGCAGCACTACAAGACGCTCATCCTCAGCCAACCCAACGGCAGCGAACGCCGTATCGAGCTGTCCTATGAAGCGAGTGGCAGTCGAATTTTCTACGTGCACCGAGGACCCGATGACTGTATTTACGGATCTAGTATTCTACCCCTGCACCTGTTTCGCTACTCTCCACAAAGCGGAGATCTCGTCGATTTAGGCGTCTGTTCTACCTCTACCGGGGAAGCCTATTCGATGGCTAATCTCAATGGAAAAATGTATATCGCATCCTATCCGCAGGCCCGGCTCTCGGTGTACGACCCGTCACAAGATTACTGTTTTGGCGAAGAAATCGACCACAACCCACGTGAGTTGGGCCGCATGGACGAGTTATCCTATCGACCGCGCAGCACGCTGACGGGCCCGCTAGGACGCGTATGGACGGCTTCTGTACCCGACTACGGGCGATGGGGAGGACCGCTATCTTGGTATGACCCAGAGAGTGACACGCGCTCTGCCCACATGAATATATGCGGCGACGCGTCCTGCTATACAATGGCCTGGCTTGAACACGATGAGCGCATCGCCGTTGGAACCACAATCCATGGCGGATCGGGAACGCAGCCGCGCGTTGAGCAAGCAGCTCTCTTTCTCTGGGACTATCGCAGCAACGAAAAAACTTGGGAACAAAGCGTGGAGCATACCACTATCAATGCCTTAATCGCAGGGCCCGATGAGCGCCTGTATGGAACCGTCACGGGTGGCAGCGGGTCGGCACTCTTTGTATTTGACCCGCGCGCGTTCGAATTCACCCACTTTTTACAGGTACCAGACGATGCTCCCTTGGACCTAGGTCTACAAACAGGTCCCGACGGCAACCTATATGGCTTTTCTCGTTCAACCATCTACCGCCTAGATCTGCAGTCCCTGCGCATAGATCCCATTGTAGAGAAGGAGAACGGATTTACCGTTGCCGGACCGATTCTTGGAGATCGCATTTTCTTCGCCCACGAACACCGTCTATGTGCGGCAACGATATCATAGGAGACGCTATGCCCGAATGGAAAAACTACGAAGAGCTCCGCCCTGATCAATTAGAGACACAACTAGAGCAATCACCCATCGCATTCTGGCCCCTGGGTTTACTAGAACACCACGGCTGGCATCTGCCCATAGGCTTTGATGGGATCAAAGCACAGCGCACCTGCCAGCGCATTGCGGAGCAAACGGGTGGGCTCATAGTACCTACCATGTGGTGGGGCGGCGGCGGCGGCCATGACGTATTTAAATGGAGCCACTACCAGTCCCCCGAAGCGATCACTGACATACTAGACACAACAGCCCGTCAACTGCTCGACTTTGGCGCCCACGTGCTCGTACTGATGGCCGGCCACTATCCATGGCAATCCTTTCTGGATCAGGTCGTACCCGCGCTGCGTGAAGACTATCCCGACGTCCTCATCCTAGCGGGAACAGAGGTGAGTATTTGTGGAGACGCCGTTATGCTCAAGGGCGATCATGCGGCGAAAGAGGAAACCTCATTGGGCCTGGCCCTCTTTCCAGAGTTCGTCCAATTAGAGGAGCTTAAAGCCGGGCACCACGATGACGTTTGGCCTCCGCAAGGTCCCCCTCCAGAGAACAAGCGCCATCCGAGCGTCAACTTTGACCCATCCCATCCCCTCTTTGCGCAAATGGGCGAAGATGCGCGAGAGGCCAGCGCCGAGCACGGTGAGCAGGTCCTAGCCGCGGTAATAGACCACCTGTCTCAAACGATCAAGGCATTCACAGATAGAGAAAGCCATTGAAGCTGCTGAAAATCGAAACCCTCTGTATTAAAGCCATTTCATACCTTGACCTGTTTAGAGCGGCATGAGCAACAGGTTAAATAAGAGGCCAAACGCCTGTATACCGCTTTTGTATCATCTAACGCTGTGAAAGAGAATAACAATGCGTGAATTCGAACATATCTGCGTTGTCGGAGCTGGATTTCTCGGCACACAAATAGGCTTACAGTGCGCTGCCCATGACTATCGAACAACGCTCGTAGAGCCGGCTGCAACTGCGCGTAAAAAATCGCAGCAGGTCGTATCCGACGAACTCAATCGCCGCATAGTCGAAGGACTATATGACGCTTCACAGGCCCGTTCGGTACAAACGCGTATGACGTACACAGAGGATTTGACACGGGGCGTTGCCAGCGTAGATATGGTCGTTGAGGCCATTCCCGAACGACTCGATTTAAAACGCGCGCTCTTTACACAACTGGATGCGCTCACCCAGCCAGATACCATTCTGGCCACTAACAGCTCTTCAATTAAGATATCTGCCATTGAAAGTGCCACCGAGCGTCACGACAAAGTGCTCAACATGCACTTTTACGGCATGATTTGGGATCGCCCAATGGTCGAGCTTATGCGCGGAAGCGCCACGTCCGAAGCGACCATTAAATCTGTCTATCGCTGCGCCCAGCGCATCGGCGTGACGCCATTAGTAGTCGATAAAGAAAGCACGGGATTCATATTTAATCGCGTTTGGCGCGCCATAAAGCGCGAGACGCTTCACTTGGTCAACGATGGAGTCACCTCTCACGAAAACGTCGACCGCGCCTGGATGATCTTTACCGGCATGAAGTTGGGACCTTTTGCGCTGATGGATCGGATCGGTTTAGACGTTATTTGCGATATAGAAAACGTATACTATCGCGAATCCGGCTTGGAACGAGATGCGCCTCCTCCCATATTGACAGACCGAGTTGCCCGCGGCGACTTGGGCTGTAAAACGGGTAAGGGCTTCTACACCTATCCCCAACCGGCTTTTGAGGATCCTGAGTGGTTAAAAGGAGAAGCCTATCCCTTCATGGGCACACCCCCGACTTAGAGGACGGCGACTGAAACCCTTTATCTTCCTCGCAATATTGCGACAAACCCTGTGATGAACGCATGCTTAACCTATCAATCAAAGCGGATGCCTACATGCGTATCTTGGACGCGCATGAAGCAGCAGCACTCTTTGCTCTGACGAACAAGAACCGCATCTACCTCAAGCGCTGGCTTCCCTGGTTAGACCGCAACAAAACGCCGGAAGATTCCCTGCGCTTTGTCGAGGGTTGCCGCGATCGCTACGTCAATCGCGAGGCGCTGGAGGCGGGCCTATTCTCGGCCAATAAACTCGTCGGTATGATCGGTTTTAATACGATAGACTGGACAGCACGACGGAGCGAAATAGGCTATTGGATCGATGCTGAATACCAGGGGAAGGGCCTTATAACGCAGGGGTGTCGCACGCTGATCGACCATGGTTTCAACGAGTTAGACCTCAACCGCATCGAGATACGCTGCGCCACTGGAAACAATCGCAGTCGAGCGATTCCCGAGCGTATAGGTTTCACCTGCGAAGGGATAATGCGCCAAACCGAATGGCTCTACGATCATTTTGAGGATCAATGCCTCTACGCTCTCCTGCGCTCCGAATGGAGCGTGGAGTCGTAACGCATTGTTTCCGCGTTGGCGCCTAGTCACTAAGCACTTCGTTGAAAAACTGCAGAGCACGCTGCTCCATCCAGCAAGCGCCTCCCTTTAGGGGAAATCCCACGTGTCCTCCGCTTTTTGGCACCTCCATATAAACGTGGTCGAGCGGACGCACGGCTTCCAAGGGATAGCATTCCGACCCGAGAAACGTATCGTTACCCGCATTGACTATCAGAGCCGGTATGCGAATTGCGGATAGGAAATGGACACAGCTATTGGATGCCCAATAATCATCGGCCGAGGCATA
>CAXGPR010000067.1:0-20659 GCA_964011675.1 uncultured bacterium | reverse complement strand
AGGATCTGAACGAAGACGGAGAGTTAGACGAAGCGGACTACGAACTGTTCGTAGAAAATCTCTCTGCAGATCCTGCTGAAAATTTTCCGGAAGGACCAATTTTACTTGACTTTAACTCAAATAGTGGTGACCAAGGTCAACGCCTAATAAAAGGAGCTGCTGTTGGGAAAACGTACACAGTACAGCTCAATGCGGCAGATCTAGAACAAGCAATCAACGGTTGGAATGCTACCATATCGTACGATCCTAGTAAATTGCAGTACTCCACCGGCAGTTTCCAGGCGAGCTCATTTATACCGGGTTTTATTGGTCTTGAAGATCTATCGAAATCCACCGATGGCGTTGTAAATATCGGGGGTACTGTATTGGGTTCCAATGGCAGTGGAGAAGGTTCAGGAACTTTAGGGAAAGTTAGTTTTACCGTTGCAGACGGGTTTGACGGAGAGGCCGAGTTGCAGATCGTGGCCGTTAATTTGCGACCTGTAGATGGAGAGCAGATAAAGCTTGAGGTACTACATACTGTCACCATTAGCAAAGGACTTATAGGAGATGCTAATGATGATGGTATTACAGATTTCAACGACTTTTTCTTATTTGCCGACGCATTTGGCAGTAGCGATCCGATATTCGATTACGATGGTTCAGGGATAGTAGATTTCGACGATTTTTATATTTTCGCTGATGCCTTCAGCGAAGAATACCGAGCCAAGTTAATTGCAATGGCACAAGAAATGATTGGCTTGCCTAAAGAATCAGGTTTGTTTTTAAACTATCCAAACCCATTTAATGCGTCCACGATCATACCATTTCAAGTTGCAACCGAGGGTGAATACTCTGTTCGAGTTTATAACGTCGCAGGCCAGTTAGTGAACACGTTACATACGGGCTTTATTCGTAGTGGCATGCATCAACTTTCTTGGGATGGTCTGGACAGTGCGAAGCAGCCGGTTTCAACGGGAATTTACCTAGTGTCTTTAAGTGGTTTACACACTGGTCATGTTCGAAAGATAATGTTACTGAGATGAGTAATAACTTTACCAAATATTTAAGATAGCTCTAAAAAGTTATCTATTGAACGAAAATATGATCTACATGTTACTCAGATCTTTGAACAAATCCGCCATTTACAAATGGTGAGTTACCTACCATCAAATAGGTAATGAGATATTAATTGAGGCGTTGAGTTATACCTTAGGTCTATGTTTCGCGCTGATTTTGCAACGAATAGCGTTAGTCTCATTCATTGAGACTAACGCTATTTTCATCAACGCCAGACCTGAGCGATCACGCACTTTAGGTATCGACCATCGGGGAAATTGGGATCTACTGGGTGATCGGCGGCGTGTAAGTTATAGGATAATATACGCGTTTGTACGCGCGCACTGGCGGCGGCGCGGCGCACAATCTCAAAGAAGTCTTCTTGTGAAACGGGATTTGAACAAGAAGCTGTTACCAAGAGCCCGCCATCACGCACTGTGCGCATAGCATTTCGGTTCATTTTTGTGTATACACCCATGGCTCGCTTTACTTGGTTGCGATCTCGCTTGCGAACCAGCGAGGGGGGATCGACTATCACCATGTCATAACGCGGACCACGGGTTGCCAACTGTTCTATAAAGGGAAATGCGTCGGCTACGAGGTAGTGATGAGTAGCATGAGATGGGCGATTACTCTGTATGTTTTGTCGTGCCGCATAGGGTGCCCGCTTAGATATATCTACGTCTAATACGCTGCGTGCACCGCCGTGCAGTGCGTGGGCTGAAAACGCGCTGGAATAAGCAAATAAGTTGAGCACGTCGGCGTTGTCGGCTAGCTGCTGTACCTGCAGGCGGTTGGGGCGTTGATCTATGAAGAATCCCGTTTTTTGTCCCCTGTATACATCTACAAAGAGTCGTACGTCGCCCTCTTTTATTTCGACAAATTCAGGCGGTCGTTCCCCGCGCAGAACGCCCGTAGGACGATCGGTTAAACCTTCTGCTCGGCGCGTGCCTACATCGCTGCGCTCGTATATGCCCTCGGGATTGAGCTGTTTTTCTAGCGCGTCGAGTACGTTCTCTTTTATAGTCTGCATGCCCAAGGTGTGGATTTGTATAACCAGAAAGCCCGCGTAGTCATCCACAATTAGACCCGGCAAGCCATCGCTCTCGCCGTGAACTAGGCGCATAGCGTTGGTTTGGCTATGTATGCCAACTCTCTTGCGTAGCCCAACTGCTTGGGCCAAGCGTTTAGTTATAAAGTGCTCGTCAATGGACTCGTTCGGGTCGCGAGTTAAAGCGCGCACGCGAATCATGGCGCGGGGGTTGTAAAAGCCACGGCAAACAAAGCGCTCCTGTACGTCGAGAACGTCGACTACGTCGCCAGGGTTGGCTTGGGGTCTTTGGGCCACTGCCCCGCTGAAAATCCAAGGATGGCCATTGCGCACAGCGTGTTCGCTGTTTTTGCGTAGTATGAGAGTGGAATGGTCCACGTTCACAAATCCATTTTTTATTTAGTAGAATTGGAGGCTTAACTTCAGCTCTTCGCTCCGGGTAGGGTATTTGTCCCCGATACGCGCTTGGAAGGAAAGCAGCATCTGTGAAAGATCGACTTCAATGCCTCTTTTGGCCAGAAATATTACGCGAGCGAGGTCACTGCGAGTGAGGTTTGATCAGGGGATAGCCCGTGTGAATACAGCATTAGTCTGTGTCTGCCGCGGCTTGGGCGCAACGGAAGCCTATGTGGCCTGCTCCTTTGAGCGGATTGTGGTAGGAACGTGCGCTCGATCTCAGCTCGTATGCAGGTTGATTCCAAGAGCCTCCGCGTACGACGCGAAAATCCCCCGTATTGGGTCCCTGTGGATTGTGTGTGGGGCTAGTGCTATAATATGTCGGGTCCCACCAGTCTTGCACCCACTCAGCTATGTTGCCACCAAGGTGTTCGACGCCTTCGGGCGTCGCGCCTTCTAGCTTTGTCTGAACCGGAAGCGGTGTCCGTTCGGCAAAGCGAGCTCGCGTGGGAGAGGGACTGTGATCGCCCCACGGAAACGCGCGCTGGTTGGACCCGCGTGCTGCATATTCCCACTCGGCTTCGGTTGGTAATCGTGCTCCTCGTGTTGCGCAAAAAGCGCTAGCATCTTGCCAGCTTACATGCGTTGCAGGCAAGGAGGCGTTGCCTATATCTGCTCGGGCTTTGCGGCCCTGTCTTACTAGCCAGTCTTCTAACGCGATTTGACTTACTTCGTACCGATCGATCTTAAACGACTTGATGTGGACGGTATGCACGGGGCGTTCGTCTTCTAAGCCCTCAACAGATCCCATAGCGAACTGGCCAGACGGAATATGAACCATGTCAATCGGCTGCAGTAGGTCAGCGCGCGCAATGAGCCGTCGAGTTAATAGTGCAGCTCCTGCACGGATGCTCTCTGCGTTTGCCCCGAGGGGATGTGAATCGACTCGAATAACTTGATTGGTCTCGACATCAACCGCTTTAAGCGTGAGCTGGTATTCCGTCCCGACGCGGTGCGTTTGTAAGAAAAGAAGCATTTTTACGTTGAGATGATGACCTATCTCGACTGAACTATTCTGGTCGGTGATGCCACTTTGCTGAAATGAAACTTCCTCTAGCACGTTCTCTACGCGTTCGCGCTCTACCAGAGTGAAGCGGTCGCTTGCTTGTATCGTTTCTTCTACTACGGTCTGGACGAAGTCTGCATAGAGGCCTTTATCGGCGATAATGGCTATAGAAGATGCATCGGCCTGTGCCCCAATAGGGCTACAGACAATGAGAGCGAATACGTATCGTGCAATCATAGTTGGTCTGCGTGAGTTAGCTGGTCGTTTACTGCGACTGATTCAACATGTCGTACAGTAGAGACGCCTCAGTTGAGGTAGCGTTTCGCTTCGTTTCGCACGAGCGTGCGCAGTTGTGGGTCATCAATACAAAAAATGCGGAAAATTTTTGCTTGATCTTCGAAATTATCCAGCAGCGAATCACGCAAACGCGTTACTTCTGGATTGTCAAAGGTGAGGGGGTCGGCTTTGTCTGAAGGATTCTTTGGGCCGTAAAATACTTTGAGGTCAACTTCCGGACTTTTGTTGAAGCCAGGTATGTCAATCAGTATCTCGTGGCCTGACAGAGGTCGCCCCAGCTTTTTCGAGAACATATGACACAGCTCAATTTCTTTTTCTCTGCGTTTAACCGGGTTGTGAAAAAGCTCATACAAGTATTCCATCAGTGCGCGTTTGCGCTCGCTTGGATTAATGACGGCACCCACCTTGTACAGGCGGCGATAGATTGTGCCATCCAGAAGCTGAGCCGAGCCCGTCAACTGCAGGCGCTGTTGCTCTGACTTGAGCTGGGCTATGAGCTCGCTTTCGGTCAGAAGGTGAAAACGGTTGCCATCTAACTGACATTCCGGATGGAGCAATATTTCCTGCACGGCTCGTTTAAACATGGCCGAAGCAGAGCGCACTCCGTGGTGCCAGTACACGTTGCGATACATGAGGTAGTTAGTGAAAACTAGGGCCTCTACGGCGTCTACTCCCTTGCTCGTGATGGCCAGGCGCTTGCGCTCTGAATCGTATTTAATTGACGACTCAAGACGGTCTCGGTTGACGCTTTCCCCGAAAGGCACACCGCAGAAAAGCGAATCGCGTAGGAGGTAGTCAATTTTATCTGGATCGAGCGTGCCGCTAAGGATATTGGCCAGCAGCAGGTCTTCAGGTGGAATGCTACACTGTGCGTTTTTGTAATCAATGACGTTGGCTACGCGGAGTGGATCGACTTTAAATTGATCCTGCAATATGTGGTATGTAGGGCGATCTTGGTCGAGAATGATCTGTCGAGCGCGCTCTTCGTGTAGTACGAAAAACGGCATGAGCTCCTCAAGAGTATGCGAAAAGGGGTAGTGTCCGATATCGTGTAAAAGGGTTGCTGCTACAAAAACGCGGATGTCTTCGTCAGCAAGCTGTAGGGGCGGGTCGGAAACGAGGAGGCGCGACATAAATTGCTTGGCCAGATGGTAGACGCCTAGCGAGTGTTCGAAACGCGAATGGCGTGCTCCTGGGTAGACGAGATGAACATATCCAAGTTGGGTTATGTTGCGAAGACGTTGGAAGTCTTCGGTGTCTACAAGTGCTAGCACGGAAGGTGGAAGGTGGATGTATCCCCAGACTGGGTCGCGAATTGCTTTGCCTTGATCGGCAAGTAATTGATGTTCCATAAGATAGTCAATCTAGGCCACCTCATGCACCCTGTCAAGCGACTTTTCCGTCTCCGTTTGTGGCCGAAACCCTTATTTAAAAGGGACTTAGGCTTATTTTAATCCGTTGCTAAATCATTGACACACGTAGATTATTTTCTATTTTATGTGACTTGCATAAAAGTGATAAGCGATGACTGTGTGAATGCTAACGATAGGAAGCAAAGTAAAATGGCAGATCAGACGTTGATGATTGTAAAACCAGACGCAGTGGCTAAGAACGCCATTGGTCAGATCATAGCCCGCGTCGAGAGCGACGGATTTGTCGTCCGTCAGCTGCGCTTGATGCATCTGAGTCGTGAACAGGCCGAGGCATTTTACGACGTGCACAAAGAGCGCCCGTTCTACGGCGAACTCGTCGATTTTATGACGTCGGGGCCGGCTGTTCCGATGGTACTAGAACGGGCTGACGCCGTTCCGCATTTGCGCGAGTTTATCGGTCCAACTAACAGCAACGAGGCGCCCGCTGGTAGCATACGCGGAGACTTTGGGACAGACGTTCAGTGCAACGCCGTACACGCGTCTGATTCGCCCGAGAATGCGGCCCGAGAAATTGGCTTTTTTTTCGGAGAATAGAGTTGGCGCACTCCGCTCCCAGCGTAGATCTGGTCCTCGACGAGTTAGAAGAGGGGGATAATACGTTCGTTTTCGCGCTTGATACTGAAGCGCTGGAGTTGGAGCATGAGTTTTTTGTTTTTTCCGGTACAGTAGATACTGAAGTGGCAGTGCGACGCAGTATTAACAGTTTTTCTCTCCGCGGAGCAGTCAAGTGGATGCTGACCGGGGAATGTTACCGCTGTCTTGAGGAGATGCAAGAGCTGCAGCAGACGACGTTCGAGTTGCTGTTGCAGCGGCGTCAAGCAAGCGAAGAAGAAACCGCCTCGGCAGAAGAAGACGGCTTCATTGAAATTGTTGATCCCGGCACGCGGCGCGTTGATTTGGCGGACTACGTGCGCGAGGCCATCGTGTTGGAAATGCCCATTCGAATTCCCTCTCAGGCCAGCGGCGGGAATTGTCCCCACTGTGGCAAGGGCGAGGGACTGGTCGAGCGTGAAGCACAGGAACAAACCGATCCGCGCTGGGATGCGCTAAAAAAAATCGAGTTTTCATAGCAAAATTGCTATATAGCGAAAGGAGTTCAACGTGGCTTCAGTACCCAAGAGAAGAATCTCGCGCACGCGCCGAGACAAGCGACGCACTCATTGGAAGATCAAAGCCGCTGCACGAAGCACCTGTTCCAACTGTGGACAGCCGGCTCTGCCGCATCGAGTCTGCTCAAGTTGTGGGACGTATCGCGGTCGCGAATACGTAGAGCCAGAAGTATAAATCTACCAGAGCGAATAAATTCGTGGGAAGCGAACATAGATACGGTGCTGTTATAAGCGAGACCGCGCATTTCTTGCCGGAACGCGTAGTCACTAACGCCGAAATAGAGCAGCACGTAGACACGTCAGATGAGTGGATTCGCGAGCGCACAGGTATTGTTGAGAGGCGCTTTCTCTCCGACGATGAGCCGACTTCCCACATGGCTGTGGAAGTGGCTAAATCGTTGATCGAGAAGAGTGGAGTGGATCCGCTCAGTATTGATCTGGTAATAGTTGCCACCGTCACACCGGATATGTTTTTTCCGGCCACTGCGTGTATCGTTCAGGGTGCTATTGGCGCCCGAAATGCTTGGGCTTACGACCTTTCTGCTGCTTGCTCAGGCTTTGTTTTTGCGCTGGTTACGGCTTCGCAGTTCATACAGAATGGCGCTCATCGACGCGTTATAGTTATCGGCGCAGACAAGATGAGCTCTATTCTTGATATGCAGGATCGAAATACCTGCGTGCTGTTCGGTGACGGGGCGGGAGGGGTCCTGTTGGAACGCAGTGAAGATCCCTCTCTTGGACTGATCGACTTTGAACATTTCTCCGATGGATCCGACTTAGACTGCCTCAACGTGCGAGGCGGCGGCAGTGCCCATCCTGCTACGCAAGAAACGGTTGATGAACGGCTGCACTACGTTCGCCAAGACGGTCGCGCCGTATTTAAGTTCGCCGTGGTAAAAATGGCCGAAGTATCTGCTGCCGTACTGGAGCGGAATGGGCTGACGGGCCAAGATCTGGCTCTTTTTGTCCCGCACCAGGCCAACCGGCGCATTATTGATGCCGCAGCGGAGCGCATGAACTTGCCCGCAGATAGGGTCATGGTCAACATAGACCGATTCGCGAACACGACGGCTGGAACCATTCCCATAGCGCTATCCCAAGCTCGTGCAGAAGGTCGCTTGAGAAAGGGCGATTTTTTATTGGTGACGGGCGTTGGTGCCGGTCTGACTTGGGGCAGTGCACTTTTCCGTTGGGGCGTTTAGCGTGTCTGATATCGCCTTTATTTTCCCGGGACAGGCTTCTCAATTTGTAGGTATGGCGCAAGACCTGCACGCCCAGCACGAAGGGGTGCAGAATCTCTTTGCCAGAGCTGATAGCGTGCTGGGTTTTGAATTGAGCGCGGTGTGCTTTGACGGACCTGAAGAGCAATTGGCGCAAACGGTTGTCACGCAGCCCGCGGTCTTTGTGCACAGCATCGCCGCATACGAACTGTTGGCCGATAGGGGTGTACGTCCTTCTCTTGTGGCGGGTCACAGCTTGGGAGAGTATTCAGCACTGGTCGCTGCAGGCGCGCTCGACTTTGAGACGGCCTTGGAGCTAGTGCGAGAGAGAAGCCGGGCAATGCAAGAGGCTGGCGAAACTCGACCTGGTGCGATGGCAGCTCTGATTGGCCCCACGGATAGCGAGGTTGTAGCGCTTTGCGAGCGGGCTGCCGACACAGGCATTGTAGTAGCCGCTAATTTTAATGCGCCGGGACAGGTCGTCGTTTCCGGTGAACGAGAGGCCATTGCTCGCTTGGGAGTGCTCGCCAGTGAGGCGGGCGTGAAGCGTTTTGTGGAGCTACCCGTTAGCGGAGCCTTTCACTCACCTCTTATGCAGCCGGCTGCCGATCGGATGCAGGATTTGCTGCGCAACGCGCGCATCGAAACGCCTCGCATACCCGTCATTACCAATGTCTCTGCGTCTCCGGTAGACGATCCGGATATACTGCGCCTTAATCTCATTAAGCAGATCACGCATTCGGTGCGTTGGACAGAATCTATGCGAGCGTTGGTCAACGCCGGTATTGAGCGGGCCGTTGAGACGGGACCCGGATCGGTCCTCAAAGGTTTGATGCGCCGGATTGCTCGTGAAGTGACCGTGCTCGGCGCGGGGACGGTCGATGATATTGCGAAGACTACAGCCGAGCTAAAGGGAGAAAACTGATGGGTTTAGAAGGCAAGGTCGCTCTGGTAACGGGCGGTTCGCGAGGTATTGGACGTGCCATTGCATTGCGCCTGGCTTCCGATGGAGCAGACATTGCGCTTTGCGCGCGTAACGTTGAGGCGGCTCAGTCTGTTGGGCGTGAAATCGAAGGTTTGGGACGGCGCTGCCTCGTGCGGCAGGCCGACGTTTCGTACAGCGATCAGGCAGACGAACTAATTAAAGCCGTTGTCGATGAGATGGGTTCACTCTACATGCTAATCAACAATGCGGGTATAACAAGAGACAACTTGCTGATGCGTCTGAAAGATGACGATTGGGATGACGTTTTGCGGGTTAACTTGAAAGGTGCTTTCAACTGCGCCCGCGCTGCGGCGCGTCCCTTGCTCAAGGCTCGGGGGGGACGCATCATAAATATCACCTCCGTTGTCGGTTTACAGGGCAATGCCGGACAGGCTAACTACGCGGCTTCAAAAGCCGGTCTAATCGGATTGACAAAGAGCTTGGCGCGTGAACTGGCTTCGCGGTCCATTACTGTCAATGCCGTAGCACCTGGATTGGTTCCTGATACGGGTATGACGGATGAACTGTCAGAAGATGTAGTCGACGGTATGTTATCACATGTGCCACTGGGGCGTCCGGGTACGCCGGCAGACGTCGCTCATGCCGTGGCATTTCTTGCCGCCGAGGAAGCTGCTTATATAACGGGTCAAGTGCTTTCGGTTGACGGCGGCATGGCTATGTAGATATTGGGCTTGTAAGAGACTGCGAGACCGTACTATATTTAACTTTAAGTTCAGCTATATAACTCTACTTTACAAAAGGGGATTAAAAATGGCATCTATTGAGGATAGGGTTCGCGATCTAGTTGTCGATCAACTGGGTGTGAGTGAAGATCAGGTTAATCCACAGGCTTCGTTTATTGACGATCTGGGTGCTGATTCACTGGATACAGTAGAACTCGTTATGGCATTTGAGGAAGAATTTGGTATCGATATTCCCGACGATGACGCAGAGAAGATGTCTTCTGTTGGCGATGCGATTAAGTATTTGCAAGAAAACAGCAAATCTTAGGCAGGAGTATATTCGTGGCATCGAGGCGTAGAGTTGTAGTTACTGGATTGGGTGCATTAGCCCCCAATGGTAGCGATCTAAAATCCTTCTGGGACGGTCTGGTCAATGGTCGTTCCGGAATAGGCTTTATCAGTCGATTCGACACGACTGATCATCGGGCTAAGATCGCTGGTGAAGTGAAGGATTTTGATTTGTCGACAGCCCTCGATTCAAAAGAAGTGCGTACAAACGACCCGTTTACTCACTACGGCGTCTATGCGGCTACTCAAGCAGTTGTAGATGCCGGACTGACAATTGATGAACGCGACGCCGAACGCGTGGGCGTTATTTGGGGGTCGGGCATCGGTGGTATCGCGACACACGAGCAGCAGCATTCGGTTCTTACGGAGAAGGGACCTAAGCGAATTAGCCCGTTTCTAGTGCCCATGATGATCATCGATATGGCAGCGGGTATGATTTCAATGAAACTGGGAGCTAAAGGTCCGAATTTTGCCACAGTTTCAGCCTGCGCTTCCGCTTCTCATGCTATTGGTGAAGCGGCACGAAAGATTCAGTATGGCGATGCCGACGTAATGATTACCGGTGGTTCAGAAGCGGCTGTTACTGCGACTTCTGTTGGTGGTTTCGCATCTTCTAGAGCACTTTCTATGCGCAATGACGAGCCGACGAGAGCAAGTCGTCCTTTCGATAAGGATCGCGATGGGTTTGTCATGGGAGAAGGCGCAGGCGCGATTGTCTTAGAAGAACTTGAAGGCGCGTTGGCGCGCGGCGCGACGATCTACGGCGAATTTTTTGGGTTGGGTTTTACAGCCGATGCCTACCACCAGACGGCAATGGCCCCCGAGGCGGAAGGTGGTACGCGCGCTATCGGTCTTGCGCTCGCAGATGCTGGTCTAAGTTGCGAATCAATTGACTATATCAACGCGCATGGAACGTCTACGCCCATGGGCGATAGTCAAGAAACGGCCGCCATCAAAAAATCGTTTGGAGATCATGCGCATTCGCTGGCGGTATCGTCGACTAAGTCGATGACTGGCCACTTGCTCGGTGCTGCAGGGGCGATTGAGACGATTGCTTGTCTGATGGCGATCAAGGAGGGCGTCGTCCCGCCGACTATCAACTATGAGAATCCTGATCCAGATTGTGATTTAGACTATGTGCCAAACGAGGCGCGCGAGATGAAAGTGCGTTATGCGCTCAACAATTCGTTTGGCTTTGGCGGCCACAACGCATCTCTAATAATGGGTCGCTTTGACGGATAAGTCCGTTGGCTAAACGCTGATGTTTACTATCGTGGATTGGTCGGTTTAAGCGCTGATATTATGCGATGGATTACGGCTTTCTTTGATCGTTTTCGCACAAATCTAGTACTCGAAGAGCCGTCTGGTCAGCTTTTGGGTGATTTAGAAGCACGCATTGGATATCGTTTTCAAAACCCTTCTTTACTCGTCAAAGCGCTCAAGCATCGTTCGTATGTGTATGCTCGCCAAGAAAGCGGGATTGAGTCGAATGAGCGCTTAGAATTCCTCGGCGATGCGGTGCTTGATCTGTTGGTCGCAGAGTATTTGTTTGGCGATTTCAGTGACAAGCGAGAAGGGGATCTCACGCAAATGAAATCTCTAGTTGTTAGTCGTCAGGTGCTGTCTAAAAAGGCAATCCAAATCGGTTTGGGGCGATTTATATTGCTTAGCACGGAAGAGCGCAGTGCCGGTGGAGATAAGCAACCGTCCATTTTGTGTGATGCATTCGAAGCGCTGCTGGGTGCTCTGTACTTAGATGGTGGGATAGAGGGCTGCCGTCGCTTTGTGAAGACGCACGTGCTAGATGACTTCTATGACCTTATTCAGCGTGACGATTTTGTCAATTTCAAAAGCAGATTGTTGGAGCATACACAGAGCGAGGGCAACGGCCATCCGCGGTATCTTGTGCATGCAGAAGATGGGCCCGACCACGACAAGTTGTTTAGCGTAGAGGTGAGTGTTGCCGGAGAGCGGATAGGACGCGGAAAGGGGCGCAGTAAAAAAGAAGCACAGCAGATGGCTGCAAAAGATGCGCTGCAAAATTTAGGTAATCTTTGAGTCAGTCAATGCGCTTTCTTGATTCAGGTGTACACAGCGGTTCGCATCTGTCGGCCATTTTTCTGGGCTGCCGTTAGCTTTTTTTGGCTCGCGAATAGAAGATACGTATAGTGTAATTGGAGCTTGTTTAGTTGCGGGGCTCCATCGTTATTATCGGGGAAGCGCTTAAGGTTTACGAGCTTGTGCCGCCCGAACAAATAGATGCACGTGTCACCGAGCTAATGGGGCTCGTAGGATTACAGCCCAATTATGCGAGGCGTTATCTACGTGAGTTCTCTAGGTGGCAACGCCAACGCATTAGAATTGCGCGCGCCTTTGTTGTCGAGCCCAAGTTTATTGTGGCTTATGAGACCGTGTCGGCACTGGATGTGTTTATTCAGACACAAGTTACTAATTTGTCACAAGATCTATAGCGCGATCTGGGCTTGACCTACCTGTTTATTGCGCACGATCTTAGCGTTGTGCAGCATGTATCGGGTTGAATAGCTGTTACGTATCTGAAGTGAGTCGTGGAACTGGCGGATTGCGATGAACTCTATATGTGCATTCTTCTCATCCCTGTACCAAGGCGCTTCTTTCAGCAGTTCTCGTGCCGGAGCCTGGAATAGCTACACAGCGCGTAGTTCTTTAGGCCGATGTGCCAACCCAGCACCCGTACTGTCCGGGTGCCTGTTTTATCCCCGCTGTCCCGAGAGGCGGGACCGTTGTAGTTAGACCGATCCGCAACTCGTGGATCTGGAAAATAGACACTGAAAGGCCTGTTTGCTGCGCTACCCCGAAGATGTGGCTCGGTAGACGAGGCATTACTGCCTGTGTAACATGGGCAGGTTGAAAGAGAAATAGAGTAGGAGAGAAAAATAGTATGATGACTGCACTGCGCGAGAAAACCGCGCTCATATTGTGGTTTGTTATTTTCGCCTTTGTCGGCTTGATCGTAGTTGAATGGGGTGCCGACTATACGGGCGGTCAGGGGCCGCAGGCTGTTGGCGACGACGTTGGAGTAGTTAACGGCGAAGCCGTATCGCTCAAAGATTTTCAGGGCGCTCTGCGTCAGGCCGCTGGCCAGATGCCAAGAGATCAGCGTGCTGATGAAAGTGTATTGGTCCGTCAGGTCTGGGATTCTTATGTGCAGGAAGTACTGTTAACACAGGAAATCGAACGGTTAGGCGTGCAGGTGACAGACAAGGAAATTGCCTATTACACGCGCATGCAGCCGCCACCGGCGGTGCAGTCTCTGGAAGCCTTCCAGACGGATGGTCAGTTCGACATGGCCAAATACACGCAGTTTATTGGCGATCCTAACAATCTGAAAGACTCCAATAATCGTAGCTTTGTCATGCAGGTCGAGTATATGCTGCGCCAGCAGTTGCTCAACTATAAGCTGCAGCGCTTATTGATGAGCAGTGTGCAGGTTACACCCGCAGAAGTACGCGATTTTTTTGCCGAACGAAACGAGAAGGTGCAGATAGACTTTGTCGCCGCGCCGGGTAGCGCGGTGAATGATGATCAGGTTGAAGTCGTCGATGCCGACATTACTGCTTATTACGAAGAAAACAGCGTGAATTTTGCTCATCCTGAACAGGTGCGTTTGTCATATGCCTATTTTCCTAAGGTCGCCAGCGTCGCCGATTCGCAGATGGTCGCCGAAGAAATCGTGCGGTTGCGCGAAGAGGTGATCGCCGGAGCTGATTTTGCCGAGCTAGCAGAGGTCGTTTCTGACGATCAGGGCTCGGCTGCTCAAGGCGGCGCGTTGGGCACATTTGGGCGAGGCCGTATGGTCAAACCGTTCTCTGATGCGGCCTTTGCGCTAGAGCCGGGTCAGCTTTCGGAGCCTGTGCGCACGCGATTCGGTTGGCATTTGATTAAGGTCGAAGATAAAACAGTCGAAGACGGCGAAGACAAGGTTACGGCGAGTCATATTCTGCTCAGCTTTCGGTCATCGCGCAGCACGGAAGATGCGCTGCGTGACCAGGCCGATGAATTTGAAGCTAGAGCGAATGAAGCCGGCTTTGAAGCGGCGTTGGCTGCCTCCGGCACTGAGGCAACGGATTCGGGCTACCTGCAGCGAGATCAGATGGTGCCCAGTCTAGGCCAGGGAACCGCTTGGCTGGTTAATTGGGCGCTCTCACAGGAAGTTGGAGCTGTTTCTCGCGTAGCAGAAAACGAGCGAGGTATATGGGTTGCCACGGTCGTCGACAAGAGAGCCGAAGGAACTCTGCCGCTGAAAGAGGTACGTTCGCGCATTGAGCGGGAAGTGCTCGCAAGTAAAAAGGCCAAAGTTGCGGCTGAAGAGCTGCGGGAAGTGCGTCAGGTGGTAGAAAGTGGAGGAAGCCTGAAAGAAGCGGCAGCGGCAGCGGGGTTCGAAGTACGTCAATCGGCTCTATTCTCTAGGACGGAGTCCGTGCCCGGTATCGGACGGGGCAACAGCGTTACGGCAGCCGCGTTCAATATGGATGTGGACGAACTGAGCGATGTATTGATCTTGCAGCAGGGAGCCTATCTGGTCAAGCTGGTAGAGCGAGAGCCGGTTGACGAGGCACTTTTTGCTGAGCAGAGTACGCAAATGCAGCAGCAACTGCTGGCACAGCGTCAGCAAGAGGCATTGCAGAGCTGGTTTGTCCAGCTCTACGAGGCAGCTGTCATAGAAGACAACCGCCATCAGTTCTTTACGTTTTAAAAGGAGAGTTTCCACATGACTGCGGAACCCGGAAAGACGCAGATCGGCTTTATCGGATTGGGTATTATGGGGTCACCGATGGCTAAGAATCTGCTCGCTGCCGGCTATAAGCTTAAAGTCTACAATCGCAGCGATCGCCCGCGCGTAGCCGAAGTTGTAGATGCTGGTGGCGTGCGCGTTACAACGCCTAAGGACGCAGCCGAGGGGTCAGATGTGATCATCACCATAGTTACGGACACCCCGGATATGGAAGCGGTCATTCTGAAAGAAGATGGCGCGATGCACGGAGCGAAACAAGGTTCGACCATCATTGACATGAGCACAGTGTCTCCGAAAGTCACGCAAGATGTCGCTGCAGTCCTGAGAGATCGTGGTGTGAACATGCTCGATGCACCGGTGAGTGGGGGAGATGTTGGGGCTATTAATGCGACGCTTTCCATTATGGTGGGTGGTGATCAAGATGTTTTTGACGTGTGTCTTCCCGTATTTGAAGCTATGGGTACGAATATCAACCTCATCGGGCCTAATGGGGCTGGGCAGACGACAAAACTCTGCAATCAGATTGCGGTGGCCGGCGCAAATCTGGCTATGGCAGAAGCGCTGATGTTGGCCGCTACGTCAGATCTGGACGTGGGAAAAGTAATTGACGCCATATCTGGAGGTGCTGCGGGATCTTGGCAGCTGAGTAATCTAGGTCCGCGCGTAATTAAAGGCGACTTTGCACCGGGTTTTATGGTGCATTTACAGCAGAAAGACCTCAAACTGGTTTTGCAGGCTGCCAATGACGTCAAGCTGGCGCTTCCGGGCACTAGTCTTGCTCATCAGTATTTTAATGTGGTTGAACGTGCTGGATGTGCTGAAGAAGGCACACAGGCGCTTATAAAAGCCTATGAAATGCAGGCGGGCAAAGAAGCGCGTGCTGAGTAGGGGATGCAACCTTCATTAGATATAGCTGCGCGACCTTTCGCGCAGCTATATTCGTTGGTATACATATCTACATGACTTTGAATCTCAATAAAATAGGATTGCTCACGCGCGATGAGAGCAGCGAGTATCCCTATGATGAGGTGCGCGAACTCTTTGGAAGGTACCAAATCGAGGTTGTGTTAATCGAAGAGGAGATCACGCCTAATCATTTGGATATGGTAGTGGCTATGGGTGGAGACGGCACCGTCTTGCGTGCCCTGGATCATTTTCCCCGTTGCCCAGTACTGGCAATCAACTTCGGCACGGTGGGTTTTTTGACGGCGGGAGATCGGACAGACTTAGCTCTGATTGTAGAATTGCTGATGGATGGGCGCTATATAATTAGCGAACGTCTTGTGCTCAACTGCCGCTACCCCAATGGAGAAATGCATGTAGTCAACGAAGTCATGGTGCGCGCTAGCTACAAGCTTGCATTTACGGATGTATTCGTAGACGGAGCAGAGATTCGTACGATAACAGGGGACGGCGTTATAGTTGGAACGCCAACGGGTAGCACGGGCCATTTGCTCTCCTCTGGGGCACCTATTGTTGTCCCCGATGTGCGATGTATGATCCTCGATGGGATAAATGAATACAACTTTTCTTCCCGCGCACTTATTTTACCTCCAGAGGCGCATATCCGACTCTATATAAGCGAAGAAACGCGAGACGAAAACGTGTCGCTCGTAGTTGATGGAAGACACTTGGGACAGCTTCTGCCCGGTCAAGAAGTGCACATCAGTCAGGCTCAGCACCGCGCCCGCTTAGTCTATCTCGACAAGAGGTATTTTTTCCGCAATCTTTCATCTAAACTTTCTTGGTGAAATATGAAAATATTGGTTACTGCAGCTGACAGCGCGTTGGGCACTCTGCTCTGCCAGCAATTGGCAAGGGAGCATGATGTCGTGCCAATAGGTCGCAGTGAGACTGCGAATGTGAATCGCTATGAGTGCTTAGATCTGACGAATCCTGAAGCTGTTGCTAAGGTATTAGAAGGGGTGGAAACCGTTGTCCATGCCGTGCCTTACACGAGTGAAGAGAGTCGTGAACAGAGTGAACAAGAGCTGCTGGATTGGGTCTCTCGCTCTACATACGTCCTAACTACGGAGGCCTGCGACGCGGAGGTGAGGCGTATTGTATTACTGAGCACGCTCGATCTGATGCGCTCCTACGACGAGCGTTATATCGTAACGAACGATTGGCAACCGCGTCCCCGTGCGAGTGCAGATGCGCTGGCACCACATATGGCCGAGCTCGTTGGCCGTGAAATAGCGCGAACAGGCAAGATTGAAGTGGTTACATTGCGCTTAGGTGATATAGATGTCGAAGTATCCGAAGCAGAAGTGATAGAGGCTGTTACAGATGCGTTTGACAGTGAACTGGGTGCCCAGTATCACTGGGCTGTTCAACACGTAGCGTCTAGTGGACGCTTTGTTCGCTGAGGGAACCGTATGGCTACAGTAATGAATGGCAAAGTGCTGATATTAGGTGCCGGTGGTCCTGTGGGAGCTGCAGCAATTGACGCGTTGAAGGATCATTATCAGCTACGTGTCACCGATGCGCGTCCCATGGCTGAAGCCGCACAAGGTCCGCGCCAAAGCCCGCGTGCTCCGCTGCCTGAACTCCTCGGTGCACCACATGAAAATCACGTGGTAGATGTGTCGCAGTACGATCAAGTGTTGGCGGCTGTTGAAGGAATGGACGCGGTCATTAATCTGACGGTGCTACGTCCCCATCCCATATTGGCTTTTCACGTAAACGAAATAGGCGCGTACAATGTGGCCAAAGCTTGTGTGGCATGCGGAACTAAGCGCCTGATTCACACGGGACCGTTTCATTCGGGTTTGGGATATGATAGCGACTGGTGGAACGATTTTCGCGTTAGTGACGATATCCCTATCCATCCGGCTGATGACCTGTATGCGTTGACAAAGTATCTCGGCAACGATATCACACGAATTTTTGCAGAGGAGCATAATCTCGAAGTGCTGACGTTTTTATACTGTCACTTCCGAACGCGCGAGATTTTACCCGAAGAGCGCAGCAAGGGAATTCATCCCTATGTGTCTTCTTGGGAAGATACGGGAGAGGGATTCCTATACGGCCTGCGCGCCGGCGCGATGCCGTCTCCTTATGAGACCTTCTTTATGTGTTCACGTCTGCCACATGATAAATATCGGCCGGATAAAGCCAAACGTTTGCTCGGATGGGAAGCTAAAGATACATTTGAAGAGCTCTTTAGCCGATAGGCTTCGTTTATATATGAGGGAAGAATAGGGACGGCACTGGATGGCTTTATTCCAGTGCCGTTTTTATGTGTAAGAGTCAACGGCTTAGGAGGCAGTGCTTCTGCGCTACTTTCTGCCGGATGTAGTACAGCATCGACCGAAAAAGATTTGATCGATGCTGTTAGGCGTTCATTGCTATTTTACCGAATAAATGACTGACTGATTGTAGGGGATAATAAGCGGGTCTACGCCTGAGAGGTGGCTCGCCCATTTCGTCGGATTGTAGTTGCGTCGCACAAAGCAAGAATAGTGGGCGGGGACGGCCGCTTTAAGCGATAGAGCGGAGGCTATCTTTGCCGAACCTTCAAAAAAGGGAAATTCGCCTTCGTCGGGATGGGTTGTCAGCAAGCCGATGTCTGGTTTGAGCTGGCGTACGGGCTGTAGCAGCTCCTCGTGATCGCCAAACGTATTGACGGGATCTCCGGATATGTAGACGCGCGTATTGCCTGCTTCTAAAACATAGCCCAGATGAGTTACGTCAGGTGGATTTATCTCGTCTTCGGGGAGGCCATCGGGCGGCTTAGCCCACACGGCGTGTGCATTCATTGAGCCCATTTTTTCCGTTTCCCCGGAGTGGATGATACGTGTTTGTTCCGTAGAGACACCTGCTTCGTGTATTGCTTGGATGCTCTCTTCAGGACCAATAAGACGGACGTTGGGATAGGCGCTGCGAATTCGATTGATTGATTCGATACAGGTGTGGTCGCCGTGATTGTGCGTTAGTAGTATAAAGTCCGTGTGCAGAGACGCTTCGTGTAAGGGGGAACGAGAATGCACGTAGCGTTCTTCGGGGCGTTCGCGCGGGAAATAAGGGTCGACTTGAATAATTGTGCCTGCTACGTCCTTAAGGGCGAAGCTGCTCTGGCCAAACCAGTGTATTCCTATGGTGTCATCTCTGACGGTAAGATCTTCAAATGGATGCATATGTTTCCTCGTTGCGCTGTGTTGCGGCCCTATTCGCCGTATATTGTAGTGCAACTAAAAACTACAGAATCAATTGCCTTCAGCAAGGATAAAGTGAACGTTTCTTATGAGTCAGACTTCGCTATTTGATGCTTTATACCGACGCCGTAAAAAAGAATTTATGTATGTACTAGTCGAACGTTTGCTACCTATGTACTCGGATATAGAGATAGGTTCGCTGCGTATAGATGCCATTGATCCACAAATCTTGGCACAGCGTTCGGGACGCGGTTTTGTGAATCGAGATTTGCTGGAGACGCTGCTTGGTAACCTATTGGAGTGCGCTGCGCCCGGCTCTCATAATGCAGTAGATCTGGGTCATGAGCACGGTGATTTCTCCGAAGAAATTGGTCAGGTAGCAGACCAGTTGTATGCGATGGTTGCTCAGTCGCTGCTAGCTGCTGGAGAGACTGAGGGCGTAGAAGAACTGGCGCTAGCAGCCTCTTTTTCGCTGCTGTGCGACTTACCTCGTTTAAAGACGAGAGCGCATTGGAATCGCTTTGCCGCACTGCGCGACCCAGCAGTATGGGATGCGTATTTACTTTCTAACTGTGGAATCAGTAGAGAAGAACTGTTGAAAATTGACTTTGGAGAAGAATTGGAAACGGCTATTCGCCGTCGCGATATAAATCACTATCGCGATTTCCTGAGAAATCTCGAGTGCGATTTTATTTTTGACTATCAGATGCAGCTAGTTATGAGTACGTATCCAGGCTGGCGTATTCTATTTTATCACGATGTGGCCAATGCGTTGACATGTGATGAGACGGTAGACGATCTATCCGGTTTAAACCGTCAGCCTGTGCCACTTTTGCCGCGCGCAATATCGGAGTTGGCGGGGCGTTATTATCAGGCAGATCTACATCCGGAAACGCAGGTTGGGGATGCAAATTTCTTAGACCATCCTCATCGCGGCATGACTACGGGGCAGACCGGCATTATTGGTTCAGGATGCCATATATATCCCTGTACACTAGGTGGGTTAAGCGATAAGGTTCAGCAGCGGCATCCCGTCATAGGTGATTTTGTGTCCATCGGAACGGATGCGGGAATATTTGGTTCCGTTAGCGTAGGAGATCGATCTGTTATTGGTGCGAATGCTGAAATTCACGGTCGCGTGGACATTGGTGCGCAGTGTCGCATTGGTGCTTCGGTCTTTGTTGGAACAATCAAAGATAGCGACAGACGGCCTGGTCGCGTTGTGCTGGGAGAAAATGTGCGCATAGGTGCTGGCACTATTATCGAGAATTCTTCCGAACTTGATTTATTCATCCCAGAGCAGGGTGAGATTCCCGCCCGCTCCTATGTTGTTAATGATGGTTGCGGACAGCCGCGCTTTGTGCGCGAATAAAAAAGCAGAAACGGTCGCTGCGGTGACCGTCTCTGCTTCTTACTTTTATTTGGTATTGTGATACGAAATATTACATGGTGCGTAACAACGTCAAGTAGAGCCCGGTCGTTTCGCTTTTGAGATCTCCCATCAGGCCAAATTTCAAGCCTAAGTTGAGTGTATTGCCATCGCTGACTACCCAGTCGACGTTGGGAAAAGCGTTGATAGATAATTGGTTGTTCAGATTTTCTGTATGGCTTGAGATCGTAACATCTAGATAAGCAACCCATCGGTGATTGATTACCCAAACGGGTTCGATTTGCCCATTGAGGACAATGCCGCTACCTCCCGTATAGCCCTTGAGAAACCCGAGATGGAACTGTTTGTTGACTTCAAAATGTTCGGAAAGCGACAGGCTGTTCATGAGCCCAAGAGATATACCTGGATTTTTTATGTCGCCTGCAGGCATGAGCAGGTTGATCGATGCCGCTCGTCGGGCACCGAGGCTATATTTGCTACCGACCATGAGCAAGGAAAAGTTGGACGCCGTTTCGTTTAGAAAACCAAACTTTAGCTGTGTCCCCACTTCGATTCCCTCGCTCGGAGTAAACTTAGCCATTAGGAAAAAGTTGGTGCGCTTATCTGGCTTCTTGGTGTCGTTGCTGCGCATGCCCGCGTTAATCGCCTTATAGCCTTTCTGGCTTGGAAGAACAAAAAATGGGTCATAGCTCAGGTGTTGTCCTCGTACATA
>CAXGPR010000066.1:0-20705 GCA_964011675.1 uncultured bacterium | reverse complement strand
CAAACACCCTATCAGATCCGCGCGAAATCTGCCTTGCTCTCAACGAGCGCACGCCGGTAGGTGGCCTTTTTGAAGGCGATCGAGCCCACCTCCATCCCAATAGCAACCTGCCTTGGCGCATCTCGCCAGAACCCTTTTGGCTAAGCGCAGATCAGCTTCAGGAACTGCGAGATTTGGGCACCGCGCTCCATCAATTTTACCGAGCCGCAAACCTACTCTACCACCAGAGCGTCAAGGGATCACAGCCGGCTTGGGTGCATCAGTATCTCGATCGAGGCAAACACGGTGACGTGCTCGAGATGGGGCTCTGGAATCGCATCAAGTCGCATCTCCCCTTGGTCATGCGTCCTGACCTACTGATGACAGAAGACGGCTTCCGCATCATGGAGATGGACTCTATTCCCGGAGGCATGGGCTTCACGGCACAAGTCTCGTCACTCTACGCCGATCTGGGGTATGATATAATCGGCGGTCCGCGTGGACTGGTCGACGGATTCTACGAAGCCATTGCCGCTGCCACGAGCGCAGAGCGGCCCACGGTAGGCCTGGTCGTATCAGACGAATCCGAGGCTTATCGCGACGAAATGCAGTGGCTTGCCGACGAACTCCGCGCACAGGGTCAGCCGACTCACTGCGTACATCCTCGCGATTTACACTTTGATGAAAACGGTCTCTCCGTGATGGTTGAAGAGCAGACGCAGCGCCTAGAAGCAGTCTATCGCTTTTTTGAGCTATTCGACCTCAAAAACATTCCCAAAGCCGAGCTCATCACCTATTTTGCCAAAAAGAATGCCGTTCGGCTCACTCCGCCGCCCAAAGCTTACCTCGAAGAGAAGATGTGGCTAGCCCTATTTCATCATCCACTTCTGACTCCGTTCTGGCGTCGCGAGCTAGCGCGCGACGTTTACAAGCAGTTGGTCAGCCTGATTCCACGTACTTGGATTCTCGATGCGCGTCCCCTGCCTCCGCACGCCGTCGTGCCAGGCCTGACGCTCAACGACGGACCAGTCAACAACTGGCAAGTTTTAAAGGGGCTCAGCAAGAAACAGCGCGAACTGGTCGTCAAACCCTCCGGATTTTCCGAATTGGCCTACGAGAGCAAAGGCGTCTCCATCGGCCATGACCTGCCAGAAGAAACGTGGAGCACAAACGTGCAAACTGCGCTGGACAGCTTTGACGAAACGCCTTACATACTGCAGCGGTTCCACAAATCTACGCGTAAAACCGTGCGCTATTACGATTTTTTTGACGATACCGTCAAGCCGATGCGCGGGCGCGTGCTCCTGCGTCCATACTACTACCTGACCGGCGATCAACCGCGCTTATCTGGCATTCAAGCCGTCGTCTGTCCTCCCGATAAAAAAGTTCTACACGGCATGATCGATGCCGTCATAGCACCCTGTGCGGTATCGGACGATACCAACGCAGAAAGTGCTTGTTAAGGAGTCCCTGTGACAACGGCCCACACAGCAAACAGCCTAGATGAGAAGCTGACCAAACTCGAGAACATCATACGCCCAATGGAGCGCGCCCTAATCGGCTACTCGGGCGGCGTCGACAGCGCGATGCTGGCCGTGGCTGCACAGCGCGTACTGGGCGAGGGTGCCATTTGCGTAACGGCGGACTCGGAGAGCTACGCTAGCGGCGAGCTAGAGCGAGCGCAGGAGATCACCAACCAGTTTGGCATTCGCCACGAGGTCGTAAAAACGCGCGAGCTCGACAATCCCGACTACGCCAAAAATGCGCCTGACCGCTGCTACTACTGCAAGCAGGAGCTTTTCTCACACATGGAGCGCATGGCCGCCGAGCTGCGCGTCGATTACATCTTATACGGACAAAACACCGACGACGTAGGTGATTTTCGGCCCGGCGCCAAAGCCGCGAAAGAGAAGGGCGTACGCGCACCGCTGGCAGAAGCTGGCCTCGACAAAGAAGACGTGCGGGCGCTGGCGCGGCGCTGGGGCATTTCCGTCTGGGATCGCCCTGCTATGGCCTGCCTGTCCTCTCGCTTTCCCTATGGAACAGCCGTCACGGCGGACGGGCTCAAAAAGGTCGATCGAGCCGAGTTTTTTCTGCGCACCGAGTTAGGCTATGCGCAGCTGCGCTCGCGCCACCACGACTATTTAGCCCGCATTGAGTTACCGATTCGGGATCTGGAAGCTCTGCTCCGCCACGAGACGCAGCGCCGCCAAATGGTCGACGCACTGCAGACTATTGGCTATACGCACGTAACAGTTGACCTGCGTGGCTTCCGATCAGGCAGCATGAACGAAGTCCTGCTCTCAATCGACGCGAACGATGCACCCTTGTTCGAACGCCTCGACCCCATACTCACACGCCATCAGCTTGCACCTGCAGCCTTTGAAGAGCGCGACCAGATGCTCTACCTGCGTCTTGAAACCCCGTCTATCATGGCCGACAGCGCGCTACGTCAGGTCGTTATTAACGACTGTGAAGCGCTCGGTTTTCGCTATATCGCCCTTGACCTAAATCCACTTTCTATATGAGAAGAGAAATAGTCAAGTTCGGTGCCAACGTTTTGCGCCAAAAATGCGCGCTAATAAGTGAAATAGATGAGGACGTACGCTGTTTAATGACCGACCTATTCGACTCAATGCGCGCCGCCGAAGGCGTTGGTCTAGCAGCTCCGCAAATAGGCGTCGCGCGCCGCGTTTGCGTCATAGACGTTTCCGCGCAGCAGCCTGATTACCCGCCTATCGCGCTGATTAACCCCCGCATCGTTTACAACGAGGGCACTCAGGTGAGCGAAGAGGGCTGTTTGAGCTTCCCAGATTTATACGGCGACGTCAAACGCGCCGAAAGCGTAACAGTAGAAGCCCTTAATCTCGATGGAGAAATCTTCACGACAAAGGGTTCAGGTTTTTACGCACGTGCCCTACAGCACGAGTTGGACCACCTGAACGGAGTGCTATTTGTAGACCACCTTAGCCCTCTCAAAAGACAGCTTATGCGAGGTGCCCTAAAGCGAATAAAAAAAGAGGGCGAAGCCTGGCAAAAAGAAAATTCATGACCTATTGACAAGGGCCCTATCGCCCCTTAGTTTTGGAAATCTCAGATAATGGGATCGTAGTTCAGCTGGTTAGAACGCCGGCCTGTCACGCCGGAGGTCGCGAGTTCGAGTCTCGTCGGTCCCGCCAATAATAACCCCCTCAACAACTAGTCACTTACGGCAATTTGAGGGGGTTATTTTTTGCCTCTTTAGGTGTGTACGTCGTTTTCGATACGTCAAACATATACCCTGCGTGTTCAGGCTACAGAGTAGCGTATATGATAACAGTCGCAAACGATAAAAAATATTTTTTCGAGCTGCCAAAACCACACATCTCATTTGCCTTCTTGGCAACCACAACATTCCACAGCGAGTAACCAAAAATAATGGGCTTAATAGATCGCATCGAAATCCACGTCTTTGAATATCACGCACAAGACCTTGGCTTGGGAGCTCACGCCGCCTCAGGTGTCGGCAATATGATTCACTCGCCTGGATCTAGACTCACTATATCACGCCAGGCCATCAGAATCCGCTGCGACGACGGCACACAAGGCGAATACGTAACGCACTGGGTCGGCACACCATCGGCGCTCGGCCAAATGCAGATGCTAGCCCCCAATTTGTTAGGCCGCGACCCAGAACAACGCGAGTTGATCTACGACGACTTAAAACGTGAAGTGCGCGCCTACGACCATATGGGTCACGGCGCCCTAGACAACGCACTCTGGGATTTAGCCGGCAAGAAATACGGCTTGTCTGTGGCGCGCATGCTCGGCGCATTTCGCACTCGCCTACCGACCTACGCTAGCACTTATCACGGCCAACTAGAACGTGGGGGCCTCGATACGCCAGAAGCTTTTGCCGACTACGCAGAGGCCTGCAAAGAGGCCGGTTTCCACGGCTTTAAAATTCACGGTTGGCACGACGGCGACGCGCGCAAAGAAGCCTCCAATGCCTTAGGCGTCAGGAAAAGAGTAGGCAACGAAATGGCTCTCATGCTTGACCCGGCCTGCCAATTGCGCACCTATCTGGATGCACTATATGTGGGACGCGCCTGCGATGAAGCCGACTTTCTATGGTATGAAGACCCCTATCGTGACGGTAGTGTCTCGGCTATAAGCCACGCCCGCTTGCGCGAAAAAATAGATACTCCCATACTAGTCAGTGAACACGTTCGCGGCCTAGAACAGAAGGCCAACTTCTTACTGCAAGGCGGCTGCGACATGATACACGCTGATCCTGAATACGATATGGGCATCACTGGCGTAATGAAGATCGCCCACTTCTGCGAAGCGCTGGGATTTGATATACAAATGCACGCATGCGGACCTGCTCATCGAGCGGTCATCGCCGCCATCCGCAACACCCATTTCTACGAGATGGCTCTAGTCGGCCCTGGCATGCCTAACGCCGTACCGCCAATTTATTTAAACGACTATTCCGATCAACCCGAAGACCTCGAGGAAGACGGCTGCGTGCCGGTCCCAGATGGGCCGGGATTGGGCGTGATGTACGATTGGGAATTTATCACGCGCAACCGCGTGGCAGAGTTCGTCTACGAGACATGAAGGTAGGCTAAGGCACCCTTCATATAGAAGGTGTTGTAGACAAAATAGACTCCTGACAGAGCAACTAACTCTACACCCTTTTAGTCATGATATCGACGCAGGAGCGAAATGGGGGTTTCTATCGGTCCCTTTTCCATATAGCGGAGGCTTCTAAGGTGAGTTGAGGAGATTCTAGTTTCACGAATACGGCGCAAAGGCGACTCCGCATCCGGCAACAACCAACCCCAACAGTTCAGATGTGCTCCTCGATTTTACCACCGCCTGTGACAATACAGACACATGGTTAGACATGCATTACAACAGTTCCGGACGACCGGGAAATTGATCTTCATAAAAGCTGACAAAAATTTGTTTTGTAGATTTGCCAATTTTACACTGGAGCGCGACGCCAAGGTATGGTCAGCAGGAACAATAACGGCCATAGGCACCCTTTTTATTATCCGCGTTGCAAACTCGCCCTTAATAGAAGACCACGGCACACTTAACAAGCCAATATTAAACTCGTCTCTGCGTGGCACTTATACCTGCTGTACAGGCGTCATTTCCGTCCCTGTTTCCCAAAACAACATGATTCAGGTGATGGCGCAAACCTGTGGACACGATGCATCACAAAAATTCAACCGCAATGCCTTAGCATCCTGGCACAATGAACGTACGCCACGCTGGCCTCGGGACGCCCAAAACGAGACTATACTCCGCCAACCCCGTTCGTAAGTCGGCGTGACGAGAACCGAATAAATAAATCATGAAACCTTGTTGACTAATTCTATTTCGTGAGCATAATCTCAGAAATAATTAAGGAGATTTAATCATGCGTTTGGTTTCTTCAGCACTGTTAATTTTCATCTTATCAATACACGCGCTCCACGCAGAGACTTATAAAATAGATCCTGAACACTCGCAGGTTGCCTTTAACGTGCGCCACTTGGTCAGCCGTGCAAACGGCACATTTAACGATTTTTCAGGCCAGATCCAGTTTGACCCAGCTCAGCCTGAACAGATTCAAGTCGAGGCGACGATTGCCGTATATAGCGTGGATACGGATAACGAAAAGCGCGACGAGCATCTGCGCGGTCCCGACTTTTTCGACGTCAAATCCTTCCCTTCTATTACGTTCAAGAGCACGGAGGCAAAAGTTCAAGACGACGTGATCCACGTAACGGGCAATTTTACCATGCACGGCGTAACCAAGTCGATCGTGCTGCCGGTAACTGTCTTAGGCACTGGCGCGAACCCGTGGACGAAAAAGGCGCAAGTTGGCATGTCGGCTAAGACCGTGTTAAACCGATCAGAGTACGGCGTTAACTCGTGGACTGACGTGGCGAGCATTCTCGGTGACGAAGTCGAGATTAACCTGATGGTGCAGGCCAACGCCCAGTAGATGTTTTGCACAAAAAAGCTCTCAGAGCATCATAATCTGAAGGCTTTCATCTTTATCTGAACCCCGACAGCGGTCTAAACGGGCACACGTTGTGGTCCGATACTAAGCCAAGTGGTATCCAAATAAGGTCATCGACTCATTGCCACTCCAGCCGTGGTCCCTCAGCCGTTTTGCACATCGATGCAGACTCAAGTTAAGAACGGTCATGGTATCTAATTTTAGGAGAAATGGGGGCCGACGACCTCAATAAGCGACGGCAATTATCCCCATGCGCTCGTCGTTTCCCGCATCAGTTCCCAACAAAATTCTGTAGACGTAAGAACCCGGCGCTACTGTCCGCCCGGAAACGTCCTCTTGCCCGTCCCAAAGAAGTTGCCACTGGCCGGCATCTTCGGATCCAGTGCGTACTGCAACGCGACGCCCCGCGAGGTCGTATATCTGTAGAACGGGCGCGACGCGACTGGCCTTGTAGACGATAAAACGCACGTCAAGCCAATCGTGTATCCCATCCCCGTTGGGCGTAATCACATCGGAATCCAGTTTTACTTGACCAATTAGTTTTTCTTGGCTAATAAGGTCGGGCAACATCACGACATTCGAACGACGTATAGCCGGTTCGACCGACTGCCACAGACCAGGTCGATCAGATAAGCCTAAATCGACGCTGACGACCGTCGCATTGTTCAATAACTGTGTTTCAAAAGCGACGCGCACGGAATCACCTGACACGGACTGCCCCAAATCAATCCACAGCGAATCTCCCACAGACGCAACCGATTCGGGTTGAATCTGTGCGCCGCCTACCTCAACGCCCGCATAATCAACGGCTGACGCTTTCGGAACAACCAAGCGCACCTGATCAAAGCCGCTGTCCCCGCCGTCACTTAGAGGCCATACCGTATAGGCAAAACGCGTTCTCTTGTTTACCAGCGCTTCCCGAGGCCATACTTGACCACGCGCGTCCTGGACAAGCGCCTGCTCGTATTCGATTGACAGCGAATTGACTTGCGGCCCAACCTGTGGATCATCCGTACCAAGGATCATCTCCAACTGGACGTAGCGGCGCGGGCTTTCTGATTGGAATACCTCACCCGAGTTCTGATAAACGTTGCTCCACGCGCCCCAATCGTCGCCCACAACCAGCGTCGTGTCGATCGGTCCACGCAGCACCTTGGGCGCACTTTTCCATCGATCTTCCGTTACTTCATCTCCCTTGCGATCATAGAACGTAAAGAGTGGATCTAGCGTATTTCCGGAGCGCGAACGTAGTTGGAGATTAGCACCAGAAGGCAAGTCGGCATCCCAGTGCAGTCCCTTAATTACCTTGGGGCGCCCGTCACCCGCTTCCGTGCCCAAGTCAATAAAAGACGAGCGTAGCGCGACTTCTGCCGGATGACCGGGTGAGAAGAGCATAAATTCCCCCCATTTGACAATCCCCCAGCCTGTATCTCTAATCCCGTGCCAGAAAAAGTAGCGCATCTTGCGCGGTTTGAAGATATAGCGGATGTAAAGCAGACGGTCCGCATTGGGGTTTATATGCGTCAACAGTTCGGTATAGTCAAATGCGCCTGGAACTGGCAGGCCGGATTGGAGGACCTGTGCCCCATCAGAATACAGCACGGTGTGTCCGGGCCCAGTGCCATTAATCGAGTATCCCACGAGTCCTTCATCTGACTTAAACGAATAGAGAAAAAACTCATCGACGAAAAACGTAGCACCGAGGTCAACGCCAAACCACACGCCTCCCTCTTTCCAACCTAAACTCCCATATGAGGACCCGATTAGATTGTTGGTATTCATATCGCCGTCAAACAGGTTCTGCGGATCGACCGAATTGATGCCGTTTACAAAGCTGCCCCGCTGCTGCGCACCGAGGCTGATATTATCGCCAACGGCGCGAACGGACACTTCTGCAAGCGCGGCATTGGGAGATTTCTCTTCTACCTCGATACGAATTCGCTGCACGACGCGATATTCATTTTTCACCGCGGGATCCACCTCAATGCCCTCGTCGAGAATCAGTGCACTATCGCGAGATGCGTAGAAAAGCGGAATGACGAGTTCGGATTCTGTATTAGGTCGCGTCGTACGAAAGACGGGCTCCAACATAACCACGTCTTCTTTGACAGAGACGCGTGCGCCCGTACTGGCGTATACGGTGAATTGACGAAAGGGACGCGCGCCCTCGCGGTCGGGAAACTGCAGTCTGATCTCGCGCGCCAGCACCGTGCGAGCGAGGTCTATCTCTATCGCCCAATCTTCTACTTCATCGGCCGGATCAGGCTGCCAGTAGGTCGTCTCGTCACCGTCAATTATTGCCTGAGCGGCGGCGGGATTAGAGGTCGCCTCCCATATACCTCCGCTGACCACCCCCTTACCCTTACTCTCATAGCTGAAGAGACGGGCGTTGCGCACCGCGTCGATATCCTTTCGATATTTCGTTAAGCGAAGTTGCCCCTGATCGCCAACTTCCGTCAGGCCAAACGGGACCTCCCAGTCCTGCCACGATTCGGCTCCCTGAAAAACCAGCCTTTCAGCGTAAGCTGGATTTAGGGCGAGGGCACATAGCCCTATAAGGACACATAGTGCGCGTATCTTATGCATTCTTCTCTCCCTCAATAGACCACGCCCACCGGGCGTATGCTGAGGTCATTTCTTCGCTCTGCAAGAACGACGACCGAGACCAGGTATATCCCGGGTTGAGCTAGGCGTCCAGACTCGTCGCACCCATTCCAACGCGCCGTATGCATACCGGCCATTTGACCGCCCTGGGGCAACGTCACCAGCAGCGTTCCGTTTATTCGATGCACTCTAAGTTCAACTGAGACGCTTTCGGGCAGACCAAAAAGCGCGTAGCTGATTTCAATTTCATCGTGTATTCCATCCCCATTCGGCGTAAAAACCGGCGATGAAAAAGCCATATCCCGCAGAACCGAAGAGATATGGGATGCGCTGCTGATCACCTGTAAACCATTGGTAGTGACTTGTTCATTAGCATCCCCCCCGATGATGGGCTGAGGCAGCCCTTCCGTTTGCGAATCGCTAATCTCTCCGAGAAAAGTCGTTGCTAATTCAAAGACTTCCGCAGCGAAAACGAGGCGCAGCGACCGGTTGTTTGCCCTCGTTATGCGCTGGGGCAGAACCACGCGCAAACCCGATTCGCCCTCCTCCACAGAAACCGGATCAACCCGCTCATCGCCAACGGAAAGCGACTTAAACTGGGGAAGCGTCTCCGTGCGAATATAAACGGTGTCAAAACCTCTCTGCGCGCTGTTGGAAAACGCGGCGGCCAAATCATAGGTGAATTCCGCGCTCCGGCCCAGTTCGACCTCTGCTATGCCGCGCACGGGGCTCTGCTGCTCGAGCAGAGCAACTTCCCCGAGCACGCGATCGGCCAAGAGGGGAGCCGTCTCAACCCACAGGGAATCTAAGCGCACAAAATCGGCAAAAGCCTCGCTTTCCAGCGTGATGCGCACCTGAATACGTGAACCACTGGCCAAGCCCAGTGAAGCTCCCGACTCGTAGATGGGCGAAGACCAGTAGGTCCAGTGATCGCTGTCATATAGAATGCTGGCCCGCATCCCCGGCCGGGGCGCACGCTGGACGTAGTCACACGAGGCACAGGTGCGTTCAAAGCCGGTGCGCAGTTCATTTTCGTAGCGCGCTCGGCTCACCTCTTTCTCTTTGCCCGTGACGGTATACTCGCGGTAGATATTCGGATCGCCATCGCGCCCTGCGCGCACTTCAACCCGCACCCGAGCCTGTGCGTCGGGCGCTTCGACAAATGCATCGCCCACTCGACGCATCGGCGTAGCAGCGAAGAAGAGACGACCAAAGTTTTTTTCTACCCCGAGGTCGATAATCTTGCTTTTGTAAAGCACTCGGCGCGGCACGCCCTCTCCGTACACTTCAAACTCGCTCATCGTTCCTAGCAACGCGCGCGCCTGATTGCCCTGTCCTCCCCCGCCGGCGCGGCGCAGAACCTCTTCGTCAATAATCGACAGCTTGCGCACCCAGCGAAAAAAGCGCGCATACTGATGGGGGAACTCAATCCGGACGTCCGGCGAGAGATTTTCCCGTCGTTCACCAACGACTTTCTCTAAAGCCCAACCACCTTTTACACTAAATAAATCGCTGCTCTCTTCCTGCAGAGACACTTGAAATGCAGGCGTTGCATCCGTCCGAAGCAACGTACCATCTGACCTATATCCACTGGAAGGGGTATGAAAACCAAAGGTGTGCGCCGGCATAGGAACGCCTAAGTCAATCGTAAAGAATACCTTGTCTATGCCCTCGGCTTTAGAAGAGTTGTAAGTCGAACTGTCTGCATCAATCAAGGCGACGCCGTTTTCCGTTGGATCGCCGTTTCCCTCATTCCACTTCCATATGCGCGGCCGCTCACCATCGACATAGCCCAGTTCTTTGGGCTGACGTAGAAAGGACCAATTGTCGAGCAGCGAGATGATATTTGTTCTAGGCTCCACGTAGACCGGTCGCAGAGCTCCGGGCTCTGACTCGAGGTCTACCATTACGCGCACGGTGTCTTGTCCCACCCACGGTATTCCGCTGCCGCCCAGTTTCCAAACGGCGAGTTGTGCATGGATCGCCGGCGACTGAAATATCAGGACAACAAACATCGCAGTTTTCACTATTGTATTCACGCTGTACTCCGCTGCATAATGTTGAATTTTCAAGGTAAAAAATATCGCGCAAGATCGTCAAGAAAATGCCTAGTAACGCCGTTACAGATCGACACCAACTGGCGAAAAGATTCAGATAAGAACGTGGAATCTCCTGTCCGTCTTATTATATCTCACCACAGAGACACGCTGCGTCGTCGGTGTGCACTCATGGTATAAGCCTGCTTAGCGCGCGGAAAACGCGTGTACGGTAACGGAGCGAAACGTCTCGCTGGGACGCAGCACCACGGAGGGAAAACCCAGCTGATTGATTGCATCTGGATAGTGCTGCGTTTCCATGCACAGTCCGTGATAGCGATCGTATACAGCTTCTCCTTTTCCCTGTAGGCCGTCAAGGTGAATTCCGGAATAGACTTGAACGCCTGGTTCGGTCGTATAGAGCGTCAGCACGCGGCCGCTGTCCGGTTCGTAGAGTTCGGCAGCCAAACCAGGCTCCGCACGTCCTCCGTTGTCTAAGGCGTAGTTGTGATCGTAACCGCCTATATCGATCTGGCCGATTCGCCCTCCCACCGTCGCCGGAAGCGTAAAGTCGAGCGGCGTGCCGGCCACCGGCAGCAGACGTCCCGTCGGAATAAGCGTTTCGTCTGGTTCGGTGTAGTATCGAGCGTGCAGCGTCAAGATATGATCCAGCACATCACCCCCGCCGGCCAAGTTGAAATACGAGTGGTTGGTCAGGTTTATAGGCGTGGCTTGATCGGTCGTCGCTTCATATTCAATGCGCAGCGCATTTTCGCGCGTCAGAACGTAGGTTACTGCCACTGAGAGCGTTCCCGGGTAGCCCTCTTCACCGTCAGGGCTAGTGTAGCGCAGGCGCAGCGCCTCGCCGTCGGGCTGCTCAACGACGTCGGCATCCCAAACGACTTTATCGAAGCCTTTTATTCCCCCGTGTAAATGATTCGGTCCGTTGTTTACCGCCACGCTATAGGTCGTTCCATCTAGAGTGAACTGCCCCTCGGAAATTCGATTGGCGACGCGGCCCGTTATACAGCCGAAGTAAGGGTTTTCCGTTTCGTACTGAGCAAGGTTGTCGAATCCCAGCACGACATCCCCCAGCGCTCCATCGCGGTCGGGCACCCATAGCTCGGTGAGAATGCCTCCGTAAGTCATCACACGCGCGCGCGCGCCGTTCTCGTTGCTCAGCGTGTAGATTTCAACTGCCTGTCCGTCACCTGTCGTGCCAAAAGACGCCTGTTCCACTGTTGCCTCCACCGTGTGAGTCCATGCGCTGACCAATGCCACTACATATGCCCATATTCTCATGAATAACACTCCTCTCTCTCGCTTGCGCGGCCTCTCTGTGGAACGTAAAATAAGAAGTCAAATTTGTCATACCAACCCCTTTTGAGAGGTATCTCATATGAAACGCGTGCTATCTCTATACATGCTCATCTCGCTTTGCGCCTGCAACGGGAGCGACGATGGCACGACAGAAGAAAAGCCCCAGGTGGGCTTTGTTACCAACGGCGTAGCATCTTTTTGGGTTATTGCATCAAAGGGAGTGGAAGCGGCCGAGAAAACGTTTAACGTAGACGCCGAAGTACACATGCCCGGCGAAGGCGTAGCCGATCAGAAGCGGATTGTCCAAGCCCTGATAGCTCGCGGAGTCGACGGCCTAGCAATTAGTCCCATCGATCCAGACAACCAGCTCGACCTGCTCAACGAGGCCGCAGCCAACACCCATTTGATAACGCACGACTCAGATGCCCCGGACAGCGACCGGCTGTGCTTTGTCGGCATAGATAACTATTCAGCGGGACGCAAATGCGGGAAGCTCGTCAAGGAAGCGCTTCCCGAGGGCGGACAAATTATGATTTTTGTCGGTCGTTTAGAGCAGCTCAACGCCCGTCAGCGACGTCAGGGCGTCATAGACGAACTGCTCGACCGCTCCAACGACCCGACACGTTTGGATCCCAACAGTGGTCCTATCGTCGGCGATAGGTTTACGATTCTCGATACGCGCACCGACCAGTTCGACTACGCCAAAGCGAAGGCCCAGGTAGAAGACGCCATCGCCAAGTATCCCGAACTCAGTGGCGTAGTCGGCCTCTTTGCCTACAACCCTCCCATGGCGCTTAAAGCCGTGCGCGAAGCAGGCAAGGCCGGCCAGATACAAATCATAGCATTCGACGAAGATGATGAAACGCTGCAGGGCATCATCGACGGTGATATCTATGGCACCGTCGTGCAAAACCCCTATCGCTACGGATACGAATCGGTGCGCATCCTAGCCGCTCTAGCGCGCAGTGATCGCTCTGTCCTTCCCCCGAACAACTATTTGGACGTTCCGGCCAGACGCATCACCGTAGACAACGTCAAAGAATTTTGGAGCGAATTAAAGACGCTCACAGGCGCTGTTGATTAATGCAGCTTTTACAGGCACGTGGGATCGGCAAATCGTTCCCTGGCGTGCGCGCACTCCACTCTGTAGACCTGCATATTGATCGGGGGGAAGTTCTGGCCCTCATCGGTGAAAACGGAGCGGGCAAGAGCACGCTAATGAAAATACTCGCCGGTATCCAGCTCCCAGATGAGGGTGAAATATCCGTCGAAGGCATGCCTGTTCGCATTGATTCTCCGCGCCGTGCAACCAAACTGGGCATCGCGCTTATTCACCAAGAGCTCAATCTGTGCGACAACCTGAGCGTTGCTGCCAATATTTTCCTTGGTCGCGAAGCGAACCGACGCGGCTTCATGGACCTACCCGCAATTGAACGGGGAGCCCGCGAAGCACTGGCGCAAATTGGCCTCGACGTCGATCCCTCAATTCCTCTGTCGACACTTTCTATCGCCCAACAGCAAATGGTGGAAATAGCGAAGGCCCTGTCGACGCAGGCACGCATTATCGTCATGGACGAACCCACTTCAAGTCTGACCAACGAGGAGGCTACTGCTCTTTTTTCCGTAATAGGCAAACTCCGTCAGCGAGGTGTATCCATCATTTACATATCCCATCGGCTTGGCGAGGTGTCCGAGTTGGCAGACCGCGTCTGCGTTCTGCGCGATGGGGAGAATGCGGGGCAACTACAACGGAACGAGATTGACCGCGAACGAATGGTTTCGCTCATGGTCGGACACGACGTCCACCAATTCTACGCACGCGCTGTACACCTGCCAGGCGATATCGCCCTGAGCGTAGAACGTTTAATCGTTCCAGCCTGGCCACAGCACGCGCTCAGCTTTTCCATACGCTATGGAGAAATAGTCGGCATCGCCGGCCTTGTAGGCGCCGGCCGCACCGAACTCCTGCAGGTCTTATTCGGCATTGAGCCAGCGCTTGGCGGTACGATGAGCGTAGGAGGCAAACCTCTTGCACCGCGCGCACCGCAGGACGCCATTCGAGCAGGCTTGGGTCTCTTGCCAGAAGATCGCAAGCTACAAGGACTTGTAACGGAAATGAGCATACGCCACAATATTGGCTTGCCCGGTCTGCGCATGCACGCGCGCCGTAAGGCTTTTATCGACCAGACTCGCGAAGCGACTGACGGCGAACAAGCCGTAAAGCAGTTATCCATTCGCACACCGCATATAGACCAAAAGACGCGCCATTTATCGGGCGGGAATCAGCAAAAAGTAGTCCTTGGCAAGTGGCTCACTCTCAGCCCGAAAGTCCTTCTTTTAGACGAGCCGACGCGCGGCGTCGATGTCGGGGCTAAAGAGGAAATTTACCGACTCATGGAGCAACTAACTGGCGAAGGCGTAGCTATTCTTTTCGCATCGAGTGAAATGGAAGAGATTCTCGGCATGGCCGATAGGGCACTGGTCATGCATGAAGGCCGCATCACAGGCCAACTGCAGCGCGATCAACTGAGCGAAGAATCCATCATGCATCTGGCAACGGGAAGGGCTGCTTGATGAAAAAAATACTCGGAATTTTTGGCCTTCTCGTCGCCGTCTTCGTACTTACTTGGGCCATTGAGCCGAAGTTTGCCAGCGCGTACAATCTGCAAAATATCATTCGCTGGACTTCTCTATTTGGCATCATAAGCATCGGTGCGGCATTCGTCATCATTACTGGGGGAATAGATCTATCTCTTGGCTCGCTTATCGGCCTAGTCGGCTGCACGTTACCCCTGCTGCTCAACGCGGGATATTCACCAGTATTTTCGATCGGGGCCGTATGCGCTCTGTCGCTGTGCGTTGGGCTACTTCACGGTCTACTCATCACCCGTGTCCAGCTGCAACCCTTTGTCGTAACGCTGTGCGGCCTGCTGCTGTACCGCGGATTGGGTCGCTGGATTACGCACGACCAGGTGCAGGGTTTCGGGTTATCATACGAACATTTACGCACCTTAGCGATAGGCAAAGTCGCCCTTTTCGGCGGCTTCTCGCTTCCCATTCCTTTCCTCATCTTGATTGGGCTAGGCGTGGCGGCAGCAACCTTTCTCAACCGCACGATCTGGGGGCGCTATCTCTTGGCCCTAGGCCGCAACGAAGAAGCCGCTCGCTACAGCGGTGTCCCCATCGAACGCATGAAAATACTAGCTTACGTTATTTGCTCAGGCACGGCGGGCTTGGGCGGTATTCTCTTCGCACTCGACGTCAACTCCGTTCAGCCAGCAGGTCAGGGCAACTTCTATGAACTCTACGCCATTGCCGCAGCCGTCCTCGGTGGATGCTCGCTGCGAGGAGGCGAGGGATCCATACTAGGCGTTATTATCGGAGCCGCTGTCATGCGCGTGTTATACAATGCGATTAACGTGCTAGGAATACCGACTCAGCTAGAGTTTGCCATCATTGGCATCGTTATTCTCACCGGAGTCACAGCCGACGAACTAATTCGCCGCATTACTACACGCCGCAGCGCTTGAATCTGGAAATAAGTGATAAAATAGTGCAGAACGCATCCGCTTAGCGAGGTGGACGCGAACGCGCATGGACAGCGCAGCTTTCCTCGATTGTAGAAGGCTATATGCTTCGCTGGTCTCTCCAATCCATCGGCACGCCTATGCCGTTTGGCTCATCGGCCTTTCGTACCCTATCATTTGCACTGCAACAGAAACGATCTCCAAACGAACTAAGACAAAGGCCACCACTTTTCTCATGCTTGCCTCACATATTGCAGCTATCGTCTTCGCGCTGATTGAGACTGCATCGGCATTGCCGTATTTTGCCGACAAAAACTTGGAGCAATACGTGCGCATAGAACTGGACCAACTGCAGGGAGATCTACGCGCAGAAGACTGCGCACATATGCACTTCCTTACCGCCGAACGGGCTGAAATTAAACGGTTAGAGGGCGTGGAGCAGCTGCTCGATCTCCGCCTGCTGCAGCTTTCTCATAACGAGATCATAGACATACAGCCACTCGAATCGCTGATTGCTCTGCGCGAATTACGCCTGTCCAACAATCCGCTGCAGTCCATCGCACCGCTACGTCAACTCAACCAGCTAATGTACCTCAACCTGAGCAATACAGACGTGCGCGACCTAGCTCCCATCAGCGCACTACCCAAGCTTATTGAACTCTCGCTCAGCGGCAACGTACAGCTCGACTTACAGCCCTTAGTACACATGCACCGGCTGCGTACACTCTCTCTGGGAAAGAGCGACATCAGAGATATTAGTCCACTAGCCAAACTCCGTGTAATCCAAAAACTTTATCTGGCCAACAACCGCATCTCCGAGTTGGAACCCCTGCGTGAGCTCACTCAGCTAGCGTCGCTCAATCTATGGCAAAACGAGATAGATGACCTGACGCCTCTGGCTGCGCTTTCTCGTCTACAGCATCTCAATTTATCGGCCAACCGCATCACGGATGTAAGCGCACTCTCCCAGCTGAGTCAGCTACGCACGCTACGCCTTACGGACAATAGCATAGAGCACGTCGAACCACTGGCCGGCCTAGTCAACTTAACGGAATTACGCCTTGGATCAAATCGAATTGAGAACGTGGTGCCGCTAGCAAAATTAGACCATGTGACAGTGCTCGACCTCAATGAAAATTCCATAAGCGACATTAGCTCGCTGGAGGCCCTGCCTCGACTCGAGGTTCTCAAGCTAGCGAGGAACAACCTAACAGAGCTAGGTTCGCTCTTGGCACTCCCCACCCTGCGGATTGTTGAAGTATGGGGGAATCCACTATCTGCCACGGCGCTCCAGGAAGTAGAGACGCTGCGGAAACGCGGTGTAGAGGTCCAGAACTAGGATAAAAAATGTCTAAGTCGTATCCAACGTACTAGAGAGACGTTGGCGAATATCTTCTAAGATTTCGTAGTCTTCTATTTTCGCTCCCTCTGCGTTGAGCACATAAAACGCATCCGCCGCGTGCGACGCCACCGTATCGACGAGAGCCATGTGGATATCGAGATTCGCTTCGCCGAGAGCATATGTTATTCGGTATAGCAAGCCGACGTCGTCTTGAGCGCGTACATCTATGACCGTGTATTGACCTGAAACTCGGTTCTCGAATTCAACCTGCGGCTGCTGTACATAGTGCCCTCGCTTTCGCTGACTCCAATGTGCGCTATGCTGCTGTATCAGCTCGCGCGCTTTCTGCCCGCGTTCCAGCACGTCCCCCAGCCGTTCGATAACTCGTTCCTTTTTCCAATCCGCCAAAATTGACGTGCCGTCTATGTCTTGCACTTGAAAAATGTCCAGTACGATGCGATCGTCGCGCGTATTTACGTCAGCCCGCAGTATATTTAGATCGTTAACAGCCAGCGCGCCGCAGATTTTGGCCAGTATTTGCGGTTTGTCACGCGTGCAGACCATAATCTCTGTGAAGTCGACGCGCTCGACAAACGCCGTGACAAATGCGTCCGTATCGCCCAGTGCTTGGATCAGATCTAGATGTGCTTCCACCTGCTCGATATCATAGGCCACTAAGTAACGCGGCGGCAGCTGTTCTACGTGCGCCTGCAGCGCGGCAATTTTGTTGTTCGGCCAACGCCCCGTCGCCGATGCGATGTGTCCGTCAAGAATCTGGCGAGCGCGCTGACGCTCTTCTAGCGCCTGCATACCCGACTTAAGCTGTTCGGCTGTTTTGTAGTAGAGTTCCCAGAGGAGCGCACCCTGCCATTCGCTCCAGGCATCGGGTGAAACGGCGGACAGATCCGCATAGGATAAGAGATACAGCGCACTCAACCACTGCATATTGGCGAAGTCACTGGCAAAATCGCGGATCATTTCGATGTCGTCTAAGTCCCGACGACGCGAAATCATGACCATATCCTGATGACGTCGCACCAAAAACACCAGCATGCGGCACTCGTCTTCGGGCAGTGCCAAACGCTCGACGAGCTCTTTGGTCATTTCGACTCCACAGGAGATGTGCTCCTGTCGCTTCCACTTACCAACGTCATGGAGCAATACGGAAAGATAAATCAGGTCCTTGCGCTCAAAATCGGCAAAGGCCTGCGCCAACATGACCGGCGCCTGATCACCGCCGAGTGACTCGAGGTTCTCTAGCGCGACTAGCGTATGCTCATCTACGGTATAGATGTGGTATATGTCGTATTGCACTAAACAGTCGAGACCTCCAAATTCTGGCAGGTATGCTCCTAGAACCCCAAGTTCGTGCATCGAGCGCAGCGTCTTAGCTACGCGCGTCTTGCGCTTGAGTACGCGCATGAAAACCGCGCAGGCCTCCTGGGAAGTGCGTAACGCATCATCCACGAGATATAAGCTGTTCTTTATTGTGCGCTTTACTTCTTCACTCAGTCTCAGATTTTTAACTTGAGCCACAAAGAATATGTGCAGCAAGCGCACGGGATCTTCGACAAAGTAATCTGCTCCATCAGAAAGGAGAATTTCACCGTCTAACGATAGCATGCTGCGCTCTATATACATGCTGCGCGCACTTTGCCGCGGTTTACGAGTCAGTCGCTCAAAAGCCAGGTCAACCAGATGAAACACCGCGCGCGCGTGGTGATAATAATCGTGCATGAAACGCTCAACGCCGAGCTCTTGTTCTCTGTCGCGATACCCGAGCGATTCGGCGATTTCCATTTTTAGCTCTTGCTCAAGCACGTCTCGCTTACGTCCAACGGCAAAATGCATGTGGTGGCGCACGCGCCACAAAAAAGCGCGAGCATGCTCTATGGTCTCGACGTCTCTACTCTCCAAATAGCTAGACCACAGGCTCGTCGCATCGGCCTGCTGCGTCTGTGCCTTCATTGCCCACTCTAGCGCCTGAATATCGCGCAATCCACCGGGACTCTCTTTAACGTTTGGCTCAAGAAGCTGCACCGAGTCTTTATTGTCAATCCGCGCCTGACGCCATTTGTTTATCTGGGTTGGCACACTTTTCGGCAGTCGCCTAAAGAGACGCTGCGCATACTCCGCAAATAGATCACTATCTCCCGCGAGCAAACGGCCGTCCATCATGGCAGTACACGACTCCACGTCCTCGCGCGCCATCTCCACTACTTCCACTACAGTGCGACTGCTATGTCCGACGTCAAATCCCACATCCCACAGCGGATGCAGCACGCCAGAAATAAACTCCGGCGACTTGTCTACCTCTCTACGAAACAGAAAGAGCAAATCGATATCGGAATAGGGCGCCATTTCCCGGCGGCCAAACCCACCCAGCGCCACGAGCGCGTGTGGCCTCATGGTTTCACTGATCGATCGATCGTAGGCTGACTTCACAATAGCATCCGACAACTCGGTTAGCCGCCGCGCCACTGCGAAACCATTGTCGCCAAGACACTCTCGCTCTACTCCACGCAGCGCCTGCTCATGCACTGTGCGAGCGACGTCCGTCCACGCTTCCGTAGCGGCGTTATCTAGTGCTTCTTTCCAAGTGTCTACAGTGCTCATCGGGCAGCTTTACGCGATCGCCCTGCACCTATAACGCGCGCAACAGGACGCCGACTCCTCGGAGTAGAAGAAGCTTTTTTTCGAGCGTGCTTTTTAGCCGGCCGTTTTTCCTTGGGTCCCAACACAGCATGCAAGACTTCGTCCATGTGATCGACCAACACGAAATTTAACCGCTGACGAATAGTACGAGGCACTTCTTCTAAGTCTACTCCGTTTTGCTTGGGTAACACGACCGTGCGGATACCCGCTCGCTGTGCGGCCAACACCTTGTCGCGGATCCCGCCCACAGGCAACACACGTCCACGCAGCGTAATCTCTCCCGTCATAGCAACCTGTGCGTCAATAACCCTGTTGGTAAAAAGCGAGACGAGAACGGCCGTAAGCGCAATTCCAGCTGACGGTCCCTCCTTGGGCGTCGCGCCTGCTGGCACGTGCAAATGAACGTCCGAATCGTCTATCAGCTTGGCCGATATCTTTAGCGCGTCTGCCTGCGAACGCAAATAACTGAGCGCCGCATGCGCGGACTCCTTCATCACTTCGCCCAACTGCCCCGTCAGCATAAGATTCTTACGCCCCGACATGCGCGTAGCCTCTATAAGCAGGATCTCGCCACCGGCCGCCGTGGCGGCGAGCCCTGTAACCACTCCAACGGCTGGCTCTCGACTGGCTACCTCGTAAAAAAAGGGCGCCGGCCCCAACAGTTTTTCTACCTGTTTACGTCCAACATTCACTCGGCGCTTCCGTCCTTCGACGAATTGACGAGCCACCTTGCGACTCAGACCGCCCAGCTGTCTTTCCAAATTTCGCAGTCCCGCCTCGCGCGTGTAGTCTGCAATTACGTGTTCCAACGCATCGTCTTCTAGTCGAAAGTGTTTATCCCCTATGCCGTGTTCGGCAAGCTGACGCGGCAGCAAATAACGTCGCGCAATTTGCACCTTTTCTTCCGGCGTATATCCGGGAATTGCTATTTCCTCCATGCGATCCCGCAAAGGTGCGGGCACCGGCGTCAAGAGATTAGCCGTCGTGATGAATACGACCTGCGACAGATCGAACTGCACATCGAGATAGTGATCTACGAAGGTGTCGTTCTGCTGGGGGTCGAGAACTTCCAAGAGCGCAGCGGCGGGATCTCCGCGAAAGTCCATGCCGAGTTTATCGATCTCATCCAACATGATAACGGGATTGTTGCTGCCGGCCTTGCGAAGCCCCTGAATCAATCTCCCTGGAAGGGCCCCCACGTAAGTCCGTCGGTGACCGCGAATTTCAGATTCATCGCGCAC
>CAXGPR010000065.1:0-20960 GCA_964011675.1 uncultured bacterium | reverse complement strand
TTTTGTCACAGAGAATGCGACGTAAACGCTATTCTGGAGTCATTTTACCGCATGATAATTCCAAGACAAAAATGGATATTTGGTAGACATAGCGACATCCCAAGACTCTCCCGCCTTCACCTGCAAAACACGAATTACACCGGCGTGTGTAACTAGAACAGAATGCTCACATGGACGCTCCGCAGTTAAAAACTTCACAATCCGTGTAGAAAATTGGTCGATTGATTCTCCACCAGGAGGAGCTTCTGTCAGCCAGTTATTACACCAAGCCCGCCAACGTACGTGGTCAGTTTCGTCAATCTCATCGTAACTTAGCCCGTCCCAATCTCCGAAATTCATCTCTCGCAACTGAGGGCTCAACTTCACCATGCATCCCCAAAAATCAGCCAAATCCTCCGCTAAGCGCGAGCATCTTGGCAAATCCGAACTTATGATTCGAACAGGAACAAATGGTGCGTTGCCTGAAGCTTGCAACATAGAATCTTCAAGCGGCATAGTGCAAGGACGGTGGGTCTGACCAATGCAAAGACCTTGACGGTCGATTGGGGGATGCCTGAGCGTCCAAATATTCATACCGAAACCATCACAAACATAATACCCAACTCCGAAAGCTGTTGCAGAGCGCCCATAAAGTCACCTGTGAGGCCACCCGCCCGACGCTGAACGTAAACACCGAATACTACACCCACCACTACCATTGCGACAACACATCCCGTAATAATCATCGGTTCAACACCGGCAATGAAACCTCCCCCGGTGATTATGGCCACCCAAAACACAGCAATGATTGCTTGCAAACGGCCCGAACGAGCGACATCACGAGACTTGGATTCGGGGTCTTCACGACGGACATACGGCTGAATTCCTAACTGGACAACGGGTAGCGCACGGGACAAAGATTGGCCCAAAATAAATGCCGTCGGCGCCATATCACCGAGGTCTACTAACAAGCTGATCTTGAGCATCAGTGCCAAAATTAGCGCCAGCGCACCAAAGGCACCGATTCGACTGTCTTTTAAGATTCGGAGTAGGTTGTTTCGGTCGTATGCTCCCCCTAGCGCATCTATAGAATCTGACAAACCATCTTCATGAAAACCACCAGTGACCACTACTCCAATTATAACAGCAATGATAGCGCGCGTTGGATCTGAGTAATCATTTAATGCTAGCCACACGATAGTTTGTAAAACACCTATTAACGCACCTACGAATGGGAACCAGATCGAAATCCACTCCCAGGTTTTAGGGGGATAGGGGAAACCCCCTACGGGTATACGAGTCAAAAAGGTAAATGATGCTCGTAAAGCATGAAGCCAGACCGGCATTATTGATCTCGTTCTGGAACAGCGGCTTCTTCAAACGTAGCCATTTGGTTGTGTAATGATACAGCTGCTTCCACCAACGGAAATGTAGCGAGAGCTCCGCTACCCTCACCCAGCCTAAGTCCTGCATCCACTAAAGGTTTGGCACCCAGTGATTCTAAAATACCGGCGTGTCCCGGTTCTGCCGAGCGATGACCAAACCACATGTGAGCACGAATCCGCGGATCATGTCTAACTGCCACAAGAGCTGCACTGCTGACAATAAAACCATCAACCAATATGGCTATTCCTTGCTCCGCCGCTCTACCCATAGCACCTACGATGGCGGCAATTTCACGACCACCCAGACAGCGTAAAACTTCCATCGCCGAATTGACACCGTTTGTACGATCCAACGCCTTTTGCACCTTGGCCCGCTTGTCATTGAGAGCATTGCCAGTAAGACCCGTACCTGGGCCAACCGTATCTTTGGCGCTTAGGCCTAGCAAACGCGCGCTGATGGCCGATGCTGGAGTAGTATTTCCAATACCCATTTCGCCAAATATCACTACACGAGTATTCACATCAATTGAATCAATAGTATCGGCACCTGCCTCCAGTGCTCCGGCCAAAGCGGTTGAATCCATAGCATCTGAGTTAACCAAATCCCCAGCAGTTCCATCTACATCTACGCGATTCCAATAAATTCCGTGTCCCGTTTCGGGAATTGGGTATCTCTCTGCACCCACATCGACGACGTGAAGAGGTATTCCGTTCAAACGGGCCAATACAGATGCTGCCGCACCTCCCATCGCAAGATTTATGATCATCATCGGGGTCACTTCCCGAGGATACGCACTCACGCCTAAGTGTGATACCGGATGATCTGCAGCAAACACAATGGCCGATGCAGGACCAGCCTGCGGTCGTCGAGTTTGTTGAACGTCCGCCAACCACACTGCTACATCTTCAAGTAATCCCAATGCACCGGCAGGCTTGGTTAGTTTAACTTGACGTGCTAAAGCGGCTTCTCGAAATACATTGCTACGCTTGGGAATAATCCACTTCATTATCAATTCTTTTGTATTGTTAAGTTTAGTACACTAAGAGCAATACTTCACGCAATAAATACACCTATGCTTATATGTTACAGTAGAATGAAAACTCTTTGACATTTAAGCACAGTATTCGACATTTATAATATGCGAAAATCTGACAAGAAAATTGAAAATACGCTAATTGCAGCACTTACAAAAGCATGTGAAGCAGCACTTGAGGAATTCGATGGCTTTCAATGGCTAACTCATTTTGCTAATTACTCATATTTTCCAGACAGTCTAACTATCGTATGTGTTTTTGATACAAGTGAAAACCTCGAAAAGATGTATCAAAAAGACAATGGAGATGCGTTTAGAGATATGATAATATCAGAGCTTAAATCTGTTAATATCAAAGTTAAAGAAACTAGCAAACATGTGAAATTTGATACTGAAGAAGAGTGTAAAAAAGAAAATGATGGGAAATGGCATGAGCGATTTAAATAACAGCATGCCTAACAAATACCTTTTGCATTAGCCAAGATACAACGACCTTGCTAAGAGCCTGGTCTCTCTGTTCAGTATAACGAAAGATGAAAATCTCAGATCTAAGCCATAATTAGATAACTAATTGCCTAAAAATACAGGATTTGGCTAAAAATAATTATAGAATAAATGCTGTAGTACTTTAATGACTTATAGCCGGGTATGTAAGTATGATTAATGAAACCAAAACCTTCGCAAAACCAAATATTACAACCTTAGAAAAATTTGTAAAATTGGCTGATTACTCTCTCATGGATAACCTACGTGCCGACCCAGACAGCACGCATGATGGTAATGATCATCGACCGCGCCAAGTCTTTTCAGGACACTTTGTCCCAGTTACCCCGACGCCTCTTGAAGCACCGAAATACGTTTCCCATAGCAGCCGCTTTTTCGCAGAATTAGGATTAAGCGATGAGTTAGCACTAGATGAATCCTTTCAACAAATTTTTTCTGGTGATCTATCGACCGTGATTGATCCCATGCGTTCGTTCGGATGGGCAACCGGGTATGCACTTTCGATTTATGGCACTGAATACACCCATCAATGTCCATTTCAAACGGGCAATGGGTATGGAGATGGACGTGCAATATCCATTTTTGAAGGCATTTTTAACGGCAAACGCTGGGAGATGCAGCTAAAAGGGGGCGGTCCGACGCCCTATTGTCGTGGCGCAGATGGTCGTGCCGTCCTTCGTTCGAGTGTGCGAGAGTTTTTAGCGCAAGAATACATGCATGCTTTAGGCGTACCGACTTCGCGGTCGCTAACGCTTTATGTCTCCCAAACGGAGACCGTTAGTCGCCCTTGGTACACTGAAGACTCCAAAAATTTCGATCCAGATATCTTAGTCGATAACCCAGTGGCTATATCAACGCGTGTTGCCCCTTCCTTTTTGCGTGTGGGCCAGTTAGAATTATTTGCCCGCCGCACTCGCAGTGATGCGCATTCAAACTCGTTAGAAGAGCTACGCATGATAGTCGCTCATCTAATTGAGCGAGAATACCCAAGTGAAATAGATCAAAGTCTACGTTTTACTGATCAAATCGTAGAATTAGCCAAGATCTTCAGTAAACGCCTAACGTCACTCATCGCAAACTGGCTTCGAGTAGGATACTGTCAGGGCAATTTCAACAGTGATAATTGTCCGGCAGGCGGCTATACCCTCGACTACGGACCATTTGGCTTCTGTGAAGTTTTTGATCCTAAATTTCAGCCTTGGACTGGGGGCGGCAACCATTTTTCTTTTTTTAATCAACCTCGCGCCGCAGAAACTAATTACCACATGTTTTGTGCGGCCGTGAGGCCTCTATTAGCGGAAGATACCGCCGCGCTGGAACGTTTGGACAGCTTCAGACAATGCTTTGCGGAAAACATGCAACAACAGCTACAAACCATGTGGGCAGCGAAACTCGGCCTAGCTGAGTTCAACCCACAACTGTTCAATCAATTGATCCAGTTGATGTCTCAATCAGAGGTAGATTACACCATCTTCTTCCGTGAGCTATCTAATATACCAGATGATATCGTGGCATTGACAAAAAGCTTCTATGTAGACAAATCAACTCAACTCAATGAAGAATGGCAAAACTGGCTAATAGCTTGGCGTAAACTTGTGATTCAAGATGACAGTCAGGAAGAGGTCTCCATGAAGATGAAACAAGTTAACCCAAAGTTTACTTGGCGAGAATGGTTAATTGTTCCCGCTTACGAACGGGCACAGCAAGGAGACTACAGCCTGGTAAAAGAGCTGCAAGAAGTCTTTAGCCACCCGTATGAAGAACAGTCGCAGGCCATCGAAGAAAAATATTATCGATTAAAGCCAGAAGCGTTTTTTAACGCCGGCGGCGTTTCTCATTACAGCTGCTCGTCTTGACTCCATACGTTGCTCCGCAACGTATGGAGTCAAATAATTAGCCGTTTCCTTTTTCAATCAGGCCTTGAACAAGGCGTGCATGATTGTTTAGTTCAAACAAAAAAATGATTTACTACTGGACTACCATCTTTTCATTGCTGCTGCCTTTACAGTCTATTGCCGCAGAAGATCCCGATGGCATCTTTTGGGAAGCCTTGGACCAAGCCCTCTCAAAGGGACGTAAAAAACAGCAGGTTACTTTAGTCTTTGCTCAAACAAAAGGATGTGGGCCATGCCGTCTGATGAAGACTACAGTTTTCCCACGAGTGCGCTCGCTTTTGCAGCAACTAGTGCTAGCTGAAATAGACTTTAGCGACCACTCGACTCGTCTAAAAATTAACAATTTGGAGCTTTCTCCATTTGAGTGGGCACGCCACTTTGGCTTAAATGCTACACCTAGCTTCGCTCTCGTAAACTGCCAGGGGAAACATATCATTAGCCAGACAGGCCAGCTCGACGTAAAAACGTTCAGCTTATTGTTGGCCTACGGAAGCACGGAGGCATACCGCCACGGAAGCTTCCAGGACTACTTAAATTCAATGCACCATTTTAGCATATCGGAATCCAGCAATACACCCACGCAGTAAGCTAGATCGAATTCGACTTTCACTGTTGCATTGAGAAAGATATTTCCACGATGAAATTCATGTATTTCATATTTATTTTGCTGGTGCAGCCTCTGCTCTTACACATGACCGCGTACCCTTCTTTAGCAGACGCCGTCATCAAAGGCCAAGTACGTGCGAACAACGAACCCCTACCCTTCGCTATTGTGGGTGTTAAGGGCACTACATACGGCACACAAGCCGACATAGATGGCGTATTCTCCATAAGAAACTTGCCGCCCGGAGAATACACTTTTGTTGCCTCCTCAATGGGCTTTCGAAGTCAGGAAATTGGCGAATATGTAGTGGTAGACAGCGTACTGACATTGAATTTCAACCTAATACAGAGCGCCATTGAGATAGATGGCGTAGCTGTAACAGGCACCTTGATACGCAGCTTTGTAAAAGATTCGCCCACTAAGATCAGCGTTGTCTCACCAGCTTATCTGGAAAAGATACCAACGGTCAACGTTATGGACGTCATTCAAAATGTTAACGGATTATATCAGCAAATAGACTGTGGCGTGTGCGGCACAAATAATATCCGAATAAATGGCGTAGACGGTCCCTATACCGCTGTGCTCATAGACGGCATGCCAATTATGAGCAGTTTGGCTTCCGTTTACGGACTCAACGGCATAAGCCCATCTATGATTCAACAAGTCGAAGTAATTAAAGGTCCAATGTCGACACTCTATGGAAGTGAAGCTATGGGTGGAGTCATCAACATAATTACCAAGTCGCCACAAACAGCACCCCCCTTTACGATTAACGTTTTTCGCACAGCCCATGGTGAAAATGCCCTTGACGCCGGTGGAGCAAAACAGTGGGATCAGTGGTCAACACTAGCATCTGCTACCCTGTTCCACAACGACCAATACTACGACGACAACGACGATAACTTTGCCGACCTCACATTGGCCACTCGCGGATCATTCTTCGTGCGCACTGCTAGGCGCGATCCTTCGGGACGCCCGCAGCTCGAACTATCGACTCGTTATTATTACGAAAATAGAATCGGTGGTACTGGTGATTATGTAAAAAATTATTCCGATGCGTTGCGGGGCTCTGATTTGATCTATGGAGAGTCTATCTCAACCCACCGCATCGAAATGATCGGCATGCTGAACCTGAAGCCTGAAACCGGTGCTCGATTAGATGCGTCACTCAATCTTCACGACCAAGACAGTTTCTATGGGGCCGATAGTTATTCGGCACACCAATCTACCGCCTTTATGCAGCTGCTATGGCCAATGCGTATTAGCGGGCGACAGACGCTCTTGTTGGGATCTGCGTTGCGAGGCCAACGCTATGACGACAATACAAGTGCAACTGGCCTCAAGAATGAAGCTGGAACTACACTTAAAAACCTTCCAGACAATCGATGGATTCCAAGCCTATTTGCCCAGCACGAGTGGCTTACCTCCGAATCCGTGCGACTCAATACCGGAATGCGTATAGATTACCAGAACGATCACGGCTGGATACCGTCTCCTAGTGCAAGTTTGAAGATCAGCACTGGTGATGCCACGACTCTACGCCTTAATGCTGGTACTGGTTTCCGAATTGTGAATCTTTTCACTGAAGACCACGCCGCTTATTCTGGTAGCCGTACGACTGTTTTGCTGGAAGACTTAGATCCGGAACGCTCGTTCAACGGAACGATGAGTGTACAACATATTTTTGACATCAACAGCAACCCACTAACAGTGGATTTAGAAGGGTTTTATACGTATTTCACCAATAAAATAGAGCCGAACTACAGCCGTCCCAACCAAATAGTTTATGCTAATTTACAAGGCTCTTCTACTACGCGAGGCGGATCATTAACCCTGAGTCAATCACTAACGGCCATGCCCCTTACGTATACCGTTGGAGCCACATTGATGGACGTCTTCATAAAAGAGGATGGAACCTCTCAACCCCTAGAATTTGCGCCAGATTACCAAGGGGTAGTCAATGCCACTTATCGACTCCCCGTGGATATGCGTTTAGACTTCACGATGAATCTCACAGGTCCGATGAAGCTTCCAGAATATGCGCCCCCCTTCGAACGCGATCCGACATCTCCGCGCTTCGCAGTACATAACATACAGTTAACAAAAGATATTGAACTCAGAACCGGATCTCTCTTACAGCCCTACATAGCCGTAGAAAACATCACCAATTACACACAGGATTCACCGCTGGTCGCCCCAGAAAACCCCTTTGGCGAACGTTTCGATACGGCATATGTCTACGGCCCCATTCACGGTCGAAGTTTAGGGCTTGGGTTTCGTTGGTTTCAACGTTAGCTCACATGAAACACGATAGGCGTAGCCCTATCTGCCCCCGTCTATAATTGCGTTATTCGCAGGTTTTGGCAGCACACTTCCAACGGGAAAGTAGTTGGGGTTAAACTCATTGCCAAAGAATCTATTTAGCACGTTGGGCTATTGACTTAGTTCGTGATAGGCAATTAAGGATTTGTCATATAAATACTTAATTTACATAATTTCTTACTATGCCTAAATTGATTTTAGCAAAGCGCATCGTGTAATTTTTTCGGATCTATTTTGACTCTTATTAGTGAAATTGGCACATCATTTATGAGCACATATTCATCCACACGCGTAAAACTATCCAGATATCTCTTTCTGTATCTGCTGTTCGCCTTGTCCGCTTCGCCTATATACGCTCAAGACTTCGGTCGACTTGTCGGCATAGTGACCGACGATGATTCAGGTGAGAGCTTACCCGGCGTCAGTGTGCTGCTGGAAGAGACGGGCTGGGGCACCAGCACCGACCTGGAAGGGCAGTTTGTGATCCAAGCCATTAAACCGGGAACCTATACCCTGCAGGCTAGCATCATCGGTTACAAATCCTATGAAAGTAGCGTTGAAATACGCGCAGGTCAGGACACGCGGATAGATTTCCACCTACACCCCAGCCCAATACACCTAGGCGAGGTGCTAGTGCAGTCCGAACGAGCCCATTCAGCGGCCTCTTCGCGCTCGATGCGCACATTTGACTTGGAAATTCGGCCCAGTCGCACCGCACAGCATATGTTGGAAATAGCACCGGGGCTTATCATCGCACAACACGCTGGGGGTGGTAAGGCCGAGCAAATTTTCCTGCGCGGGTTTGACGCCGACCACGGCACAGACGTGGCCATTGACGTGGATGGACTCCCGGTCAATATGGTTTCACACGGCCACGGCCAAGGGTATGCTGACCTACATTTTATCATCCCTGACATAATTGAGCGAGTGGATGTTTTTAAGGGACCTTACTTTGCCCAATATGGCAACTTAGCCACGGCCGGCGCCGTCAGTTTTCGAACGCGCGACCATCTGGAACACAACGAGATTCGTTTTACGGGTGGTAGCTTCGGCACCGCTAATTACACCATGCTGTATCAGTTACCAATGGCTGATATCGGCGAAACGGCCTACTTCGCCGGCAACTATTACCAGAGCAATGGCCCCTTCGACAGCCCGCAAGACCTGCAGCGCTTCAACGTATTCTCCAAAGTCCACACGCATCTTTCAGCCCGTTCTACGCTGACGTTGGACCTGGGCGCTTTCAGTTCGGCTTGGGACGCTTCGGGACAGCTCCCTACACGCGCTATAGCGAGCGGTCTGATCGGCCGCTGGGGCGCCATTGACGACTTTGAGGGCGGCACGACGGGTCGGCGCAACCTCAACCTGACCTTCCGTTCCAAAGGGCGTAACAATAGCGACTTTACCGCACAAGCTTACTTCAGCCGCTATGATTTCAAACTGTTCTCAAACTTCACCTTTTTTCTCGAAGATCCGATCAACGGCGACATGATTGAGCAAATCGACGATCGCCAACTCTTCGGGTTCAAGAGCGACTACTCGTTTTACCATAACGTGGGATCGTTCCTAGCTCGAACCACCTTGGGCGGCGGCATGCGCGGCGATGACACCGACGTGGGTCTGTGGAAAAACACCGTCCGAGAGAGAGAGCACGCACTAGTCGATTCGCGGGTATTAGAGCGCAATTACTCGCTGTGGGGCCGCGAGGAGATCTTTCTCAACCCGCAATGGCAGCTGATGCTAGGACTGCGCGCCGATTACTTCACGTTCAACGTAGAAGATCGACTCGTCGGCTTGCCCGCCGATCTCCCACACGCTTCGGGATATGCCCAAGATCGAATTCTCAGTCCTAAAGCCACGCTGGTCTATAGTCCAACACGCTCGCTAGATTTTTTCTTCAATGCCGGTTCGGGCTTTCACTCCAACGATGCGCGCAACGCGGTGATCGATCAGCGAGTGGGTGAACTGCAGCGCTCATTAACGGCACAGGGCCGCAGCCGCGATGAAATCCTCGACGACCTTACCGCGCGCAATTTCGACCCCGGCCACCTGGACGCGGGCACCCTGCCACGCGCCGTAGGTGCAGAAGTGGGCTTGCGCTCGCGTCTATCTTCAAAACTCAACTTAGGCGCCGCCCTGTGGTGGTTAGACTTGGATAGCGAGTACGTTTATGTCGGTGACGCGGGCACCACTGAGGAAAGTGGACGCAGTCGCCGGGTAGGCTTGGATGTAGAAGCACGAGTCGAAGTCCTGTCCTGGCTATGGGCCGATGCGGACGTCAACTTCTCGCGCGGCACCGCGCGCGACGAACCGGCAGAAGCTGATGACATTCCGCTGGCGCCTCGCCTAACCTCTACCGGAGGACTGACGGCACGCCACGCTAGCGGTTTTGAAGGCGCACTGCGCTATCGTCATATTGGCGACCGTCCCGCCAACGAGGACGGCAGCGTAACGGCCGAAGGCCACACAATATTCAACGTGAATGCTTCGTATTCTCTGGGCAACTATCAGCTACAGGTCATCGTGGATAATATCTTTGACGCCACGTGGAATGAAGCGCAGTTTGATACGGAATCTCAGCTGCGCGGCGAGGCCAACCCGGTATCTGAGCTGCACTTTACGCCGGGCAACCCGATCGGTATTCAAGTGGGTTTAGGCTATCGTTTTTAACCGCGCAGCCATTACGATATTGTATACAATGTAGGTTAAACCACAGCGAGTCTACCTATGTCTTCACCACAGAGCCCGTCTACTGACATCCGACCTCTCCTTGCTGGCGAAGCCGTTACCGTAGCCGCTACCGTGCACGCAACCGAAGCCCAAACCGAATCCTTGCAGCCCATCGTATCGCAGTGGCAACCCCAGTTGACCCCTCGTTTTTCCGCCTACGATGCAACGAACACAGATGGACTCATCTGCTCCGGTTATTATGGCGCGGTTTTCGACGGACGCCACGTCTATGCCTGCCCCATTCGTTCGCATAGAGAACGAGCTAGCGTCCACGGCCATGTCTTGCGCTGTGATACACAAGGCGACTTCCACGATCCATCTACGTGGGAGGCCTATGATGCAGGGGGCACAGATAAGCTGAATACGGTGTGCTACTACGGCGCTGCATTCGACGGGCGACACGTTATCTTTGCACCGCGCGACGATAGTAACGGCTATCACTCGAGAATCCTGCGCTACGATACACAGGGGCCGTTCAAAGAAGCGGACGCGTGGTCGGCCTTCGACGCTGATCTACCCCATTCTGCCCAGGGTACAGCCTACGATGGCCAGCACGTCTACTTCTGCCCGGGCTACGAAAGCGTCCCGGGCCAACCTATGACAGAGACGATTCTCAGCGGCAAGGTCATGCGTATGGATACGTCGACTGACTTTAAAGACGCCGCAAGCTATAGCGTCTTTGACACCACCGCGTTGGGCCCAGAAGCAGTCTGCTTTGACGGCGGAGCTTTTGACGGGCGCTTTGTCTACTTTGTGCCACTGCTACACGGCGTCGTCGTGCGCTATGATACACAGGGATCGTTTGAAGATGCGGCCAGTTGGGATTCTTTCGACGCGCGGACCGTTGGAATTGGCATGAACGTCGGTGCTGTCTTTGACGGACGTTGGCTCTACTTCTGTGCCTACGGACACGCATCTATGGTCCGCTACGACACGCGTAAAGCATTTGCCGACCAGAGCAGCTGGGAACAGTACGACGCAGCCTATACAGACGGCATCGATACGGGTGGATTTGATGGCGGATTCTTTGACGGGCGCTACATCACGTTCTGCCCGTGGACGCGTAGCCCACCTCCGGGCGAGCCGGGGTACCACTGCAACTACTTGCGATACGATACCACGCAGCCATTCCATCACGTCGGCGCCTGGTCGGCATACGATGCCAGCTCGACCGACGGGCTCGAATCACTCGGCTACAACGCAGGTGCCTTCGATGGTCGATCCTTCTATGCAGCGCCTCTCTATGCCGGCGATGGGGAAGATTTCCACGGCAGGATGATGCGCGTCGACACCTTGGGCGAAAACGGTGCCTTTAGCCTGCGCTTCTGCGACTACGGCCACAATGGCGGTCTCTGCGCCGCCGTGCCCGGACCGAGCTTTTTGGTCAACACAGCCAGCGGCGTGCGCAGCGTGGCAACGCACCAACCGTTACCCTCCGGCGTGCACCATTTAGTCGGCGTCTACGACGGCGCATCGCTACAGCTGTGGGTCAACGGCCGGCTTCTTGCCCAGCGCGCGGCACAGGGTCATTTGCTCACGCCCAATCTGCCGGTAACCTTCGGCCAGTTCGACGGGGGAGGCGCGCGCTTTGGAGGACAAATCGAAGACGTCGTAGTAGCACCGGAGGCGTGGACGTCCACGCAGATCCAGCGGGCTTTCGAGCAACTGAGGCGTTAGTCTCTATACGCCACGTACCGCGCGCATAAATAGAGCCGTACGTCTTCTATATCTGTTCGTCGTCCAGGTAGGACATTTCGGGCGTCATCGTCCAGCGAATAGAATCGGGCGGCTGAACGTGCCGCGTCCAGGCCGCCTGAATCGCCATATCCCGATCAAGCCCCTCCATTTTCGCACGAATCGCTTCGGGATCCCATCCGTCCAGCACTTCAGCTTTCAGCTTTTCTACGATCTCGGCATAGGCCGGATTTTCAGCCAAATCATTCAGCTCGCGCGGATCCGCATCGAGGTCAAAGAGTTGACAGGGCTGACCGTGATAGTAGTTGAGTTTGAAGTGATCGCGACGCACCATGCGATGGTAAACCCCCTCTTCCGGAAATTCACCGCCACCACCGCGTTTATTCTGACAGAATTCAGAAAAGGCTACGTTATCCCACTCGGCGTTTTCAGGATCGGTCAACAGCGGCAGTAAACTCCGCCCCCGCGAATTGGGTAATTCGGTACAGTTCAAGGCATCGATCATCGTCGCGTTGAGATCCAGCGAGGATATGACGCTGTCACAGCGTGCCCCTTCGGACAGCTGACCTGGCCACGACAAAATTGCCGGAACTTTCACCGAATCTTCGTAAAAGGTCTGCTTCCACCACAGCCCGTGCTCACCTACTTGTTCGCCGTGATCCGAGGAGTAGACGACGAGCGTATTTTCCTCTAGATCGTTTTCGCGCAGCGCCGTGATAATTTGTCCGATTAGTACGTCCATGCGATAGACCAGCGCCCAATAGGCGGCGCGACTGCGTTTGATTTCCGCCTCGCTCACCTCGACGATCCCACACTTTTCCCGCCAGTACTTGATGTGCGGATGTAAATGATCTCCAAAGGGTTCGGGGGTTTTCGGAGGCGAAATGCTATCGTAATAGCGCTCGTAGTCCTCCTTGCGCGCGATAAAGGGCTGATGCGGTAGCATAAAGCCGACGGATAGAGAAAAGGGTTCGGCCGGCTGGCCGGCGCGCTTTTGCACGCCGAGGCGATTGAGGTAGTGCACGGTCGCGGCCGTCACATCCTCGTCGTGGACCTGATATGCACTCTGCCCGTGGCCCGACTCCTCGAGTGAACTGCGCGTGGGCCCGGCTCCGCCTGTTCCATGTCCCCCGTTCCCTCTGCCGCCCGTGCGATTGGCGCCGTGATCACCGACGAGGCGTTCGGCATATCCGTGCAGCTGATCGGGTCCTACCGCGTGCATCCGCCCAACCAAAACCGGCCGATACCCGCCCGCACCCATCGCGTGTGCAAACGTGGGAATACCCGAATCGAGCATGTGTGAATTGGTCCAGACCGCGTTCTCGTGCGGATAACGGCCAGACAGCATGGACATGCGCGAAGGCACGCAAATGGGCGAGGGACAGTAGGTATTTTCCAACGTCACACCACGCGCAGCAAGCGCGTCGAGATGCGGCGTCTCAACGAGGGGATCACCGTAGCACCCCGTGACGTAGGGGCTATGCTGATCCGAGTGGATATACAGCAGATTGGGACGTTTTTCTTCTGACATAACATTCCTCGTGCTTGAATAATTCAATCCTTAACCTGCTATCAGAACGAAGAGACGCTGACATAATCGGCGTTTTCTTCCCAACACGCATCATCATAATTAGCGTACTGCATCCCTTTCAACAACTTGCTTGTTTCAGGCAGCACCACACGTTATGTTCCGCAATACCGTTCAGCCATTCCGAAGCGTGTCTGGTATCGCCTAATCTATCGAGTACAAGCGGTATCACAAAGACCAAAGAGGAAAGCAACATGGACACACCCAATCAACGCACCCCCGGCATAGGAAACTCCAGATGCCTGTCGACCGCTCAAATAGAGGAATTTAAAGCCGAGGGAACGCTGCCGCTTCCGGGCCTAATCCCCCCCGACGTGCTGGCCGGATGGCAGGACCAGTTCCGCGCAGCCTGTTCCGAAGGCGTCGATCTAGACGACCCCGATACCTGGCCCACTGGGCGCTATACGCCCCCAGGCGGCTGGCCCGAGTTTGAACCCTGTCTTTATGACCTACCCGAACTGCAATCTATTGTGGAGCAGCTTGGCGACGGCGCCTTAGCTCCTTCCCACCCAGCGGGACAGCCGTGGAGCCCGCAGGTACCCATGACCCGCGTGAACCTACCCAGTAATCCTGATACGGAATGGCACACCCCAAGCGACGGCCATCTAGACGGATATGCTACGGGGTGGGGCGGTGGGTTCATGGCCTTTTTTGTCGTTTTACTCTGGGATGTTGACAGCCCCCAAGGTGGCGGTACGGCTTACTGGCCCCGATCTCATATAGCCAACCATCGCTACTTTCTAAAGCACCCTCATCTATTCGATGGATCATATCTGTTCACCGAACCCGTACGGAGTGGGGGCCACGTTGCCCTCTTAGAAGGAGATGCCAACGTAGGCGAGGTCGTATGCATGACTGGAAAAGCCGGCGACGCCCTTCTCTTTCATGCACTCACCACCCATAACGGCTCGGCCAACAGGGCAGGATCCAAGCAACCACGCATAGCCCAATTTGCTCGCTACTCTCATCGGGAGATGCGTGAACAGGCTCCAATGGTCATGTTTCCTGACAAGGACGGTACGCCTTGGTCTCCTCCCGCACAAAGCAGCAACGACGTTTCCAATGAACAGGCTGCAGCAACAGGATTTCTTCCCTCCGATCATCCGGGACGTACTCTCTCGCGCTACGAAGTGCCTGAAAACTTATGGAAGTACTGGGGCACTGCACTAAATGCGTAGGGTCAGCCACCGTTTTTTTACGAGGTAGTTAGCTCAGGCAATTCCGGTACAAACTGATACGCAGGATCTACCCGCTGCTTTCTTTCGATAGCAATGATACCGCGCCACGCCGCAATGAGTCCGCGCGGCGGCTCGGGCGAGTCGCAGCGTATCGCCTCGTGCAGCTTGCCCAGATTGTAGCACGGTACAGCCGCATACATATGGTGCTCTATGTGGAAGTTCATATGCCAATATAGAAAGCGTACCAAGGGATTTAGCAGAACAGTGCGAGTGCACAGGCGAAAATCAGGTACGTCGTCTTGCAGTCCCGCATGCTGGGTGCCGTTGCACAGATAGCGCAACCAGCCGCCGTAAAATACGCCGCAAGACGTGAGCACCGGCAACAGCCAAAAGCCGTAGTACAGCGATACGCCTACCAGAGTTCCGTGTCCCGCCAGTAAAAAACGCGCCCACCAAAACAGGCGCCGGCGCTTATCCACCGCATCGGGGGGAAACAGGTGATTAGGCCACTCGCCTCGAATGATCCCCAGGCTGTGCTCTATATGGGTTTTAATCGTCGAACACAGGGTCCATGGATCGACAAAGCCGAACTGAATAAAGTTTTTCAGCGTCAGCTTCGTAGGTAAAACAACTTCTAAATCATCGGGCGGATGCAGCGTGTATTTGTGGTGCTCGGCGTGACTGGTCCAGAAGTGGATGTGACTCCGCCAGCCCAAAAAGCAAAATAGGCGCAGAAAAAAATCGTTAAGAAACTGCGTTTTGAATACTGTGTTGTGGCACAGTTCGTGGGTGGCGTTGAGCAGAAAGATATAAAACGTGCCGTAGGCCAACAGCGTCGGCAGGAGCAGATAGAGTCGATCCTGCACATGCCAAACGAGCGTGCCCGTAAGAACAATCAGAGTCAGGTGCCCAAGCGTCTGCAAAAGTCCCTTCCAATCACTGCGCCGATTAAGCTCGCGCATCTGCTCGCGCGGCAGCGGCGTTCGATACCATGACACCGTTCGCGTCTTTCGTTGATCTTTCATACAAAATAGTCTCTCTCTTCGTAGCACCCATACAGTGCAATTTATCAAACCAAACGTTCATATTGGCGCGTATGACCCGCTCACAGTACGGGACTTTAACCCGTGCTCCTACTTCTACCTATAGACAATCATACTGTCTATTAGACAGCCCACGGACACAGTGCACCCCCGAGCCAATGCATAGAAATAGACACACGGTCGGATCTATTGCGATCACAACAGACCCTGCTTAGACCGAGCCTGTAGTTCATACAGCGAGGCTGTCCGCTCCTTATACTGCGGAATTGGAAATGCGGTGCAGTCAAAGCGCGCCACCGCAGCCCGCTCTCCGCGCACGAGCCGCACAAATGTCTCGTTCTTGGGCGTCATGGGTCCACAGTATATTGGCAACGCATCAGCAGCGCGATAGCTGAGAATAAGCGTTCGACGCGGCCGCGTCGAGCTATTGGGAGCAGAGGCATGCGGCGTCATACCGTGCATAAAAACCGCCGTTCCTGCAGGTCCGGTAGCCAGATCAGCTTCCGAAATGTCGACCTCTTCCATCAGTCGTCCCTGAAAGAAACCGTCCTGACTATGCCCCAATAGCGGGTCGCGATGTCGATTCGGCAAGAGCTGTAGGGCCCCGTTCTCAGCGTCCGTATCGTCTAGATAAAAAAGCACCGCAAGCGAATCAGTGTTAGTCAACGGATAGTAGGATAAATCTTGGTGCCATTCTACCACGGATCCTACCTCAGCCGGCTTCATGTTCAGCTTAGAATAGTGAAATAGAAGGTTAGGCCCGAAGAGTTGCTCAACGCAGTCGAGCAACGACTCTCTTTCTGAAAGCTGCTCAAACACATCGTAATACGAACACGGTTCGTACAGTCGGCGCACGGCCGTTCCCTCGGGAGCCTGTCCCGGTTCCATTTCCATACGCTCGGCATCGTGCTCGGCGAACGTGTGTCCATGCGTGGCGCGAGCCGTTTCAGCGAGCAGCGCATCCACTTGGTCTGCGGAGAGAAATCCGGGGCACACCGTGTACCCCCGCGTATTAAACTGTTCTACCTGCTGTGGCGTGAGCATTACAATCTCCCTATTCAGTGCGACACAGAAGACCGCCGTCAACGACCAGCGACGTGCCAGTGACAAAAGAGGCCTCATCTGAGGCAAGGTAGAGCACAGCATTGGCAATATCACGACCGGTCCCCAATCGCTTAGCCGGCACCATTTGCGCATACCGTTTACGCTCTTTTTGCGGCACCTCTAGATTGTCCCATAGCGGCGTTAAAATTGCGCCTGGTAGAACAGCGTTAACACGAATATCGGGACCGTAATCCAATGCCAGCGTGCGCGTCAAGCCCAACAAACCCGCCTTGGCCGAATCGTATGCCGTGCAGGTAGCAAAACTAACCAACGAGTGCACCGAGGCTGTGTTAACTATGACACCACCGCCGCTTACACGCATAGCAGGTATAGCATACTTAGCGCCAACAAACACGGCTTTCAAGCCAGCGTTGAGCGTCTTGTCCCAGTCTTTCTCATCCAATTCAGTAGCCGAACCGTGACGAAACCATATTGCATTATTGTGTAATATGTCGAGGCGACCAAAGGCGGTCACCGTCCGCTCAATCATGCGGCGAATAGCCGCAGTTTTAGTTATGTCCGTCGCCACAAAAATCGCCTGCCCACCAGACTCGCGGATTCGCTCTAACACGCGCCGGCCGTTGTCTCGATCTATATCTGCAACGCATATAACTGCACCTTCTTCGGCTAAGCGCACAGCAGTCTCTTCGCCAATGCCCGAAGCGGCGCCGGTTACAATCGCTACTTTATTTTCTACTCGACCCCGTTTTTCGCTAGCCATTGTATATCTCCCATCTGTGTATCACTTGTTTGTTAAGCATCACCTTAACGCGCAGACCAATAAAATCCATGTGCCCTGCACCCTTAAGACTCTTGCTCGGTCCCTTGCCGATTTCTATTTAGTTATCTATCTCTTACGACAGTCCAAACTTCATCGTATGTTTCGATCTCACCAGAGTTAAGGGGCATCAGCTGGTTCCAGTGCCTCTTCCGACTAACACTGCTGCAGATACTCATTCCGCCCCACTCTCATCCAGTTGTTTAGGTATACCAAACTATGTATTCGCGAGCAACTTATTTGTATGTGGTGTGTTTGGTAATCGCTCTATTGGGCTGTGCTCCACTGGGGACGCGTCCCTCAGACGAGGACGTCGAACGGTTTTCCGCGTCACAACACTACAACGCAGAAAAAAGGCAGTTTGAGAATCGATTACCCAATGTGATGGAAGCTATGAACAGACGCATCTACAGTATAGACTCCTTTAAGGCCTGGCTGGACGGATCGAAACAGGGCCGCCCCCCAGGTCCACTACCAGCACATCAGACCGACATAGCGGCTTTCTGTGCTCGGGATGAGTCGCTTAAGATAATTTGGCTAGGCCATTCGAGCTTTCTGCTCAATATGGCCGGCCGCATCATTTTAGTGGACCCCGTCTTCTCTCAGGCTGCTTCTCCAATCTCTTTATTCGTCCGCCGTTTTCAAAACCCGCCCATATCCCTACATATGCTTCCTCCAATCGATTTTATCTTAATTTCGCACGACCACTACGACCACCTGGACATGAAAACGATCGAATTCTTTGTCGAAAGCGAAACACGCTTTATCGTCCCGCTGGGTGTGAAGAACCATCTAACTGGTTGGGAAATTGCCGCCGAGCGCATAACGGAAATGGACTGGTGGGAAACGACCATCTTCTCCGAAATAACGTTTATCGCAACGCCTGCACAGCACTTTTCAGGCCGCGATGGTATCCACCCAAACGAAACGCTGTGGGCTTCCTGGATAGTGCAGAACGCACAGCATAGCATCTTCTTCAGCGGCGATTCGGGATACGATGAACACTTTCAAACCATCGGGGATCAATACGGGCCGTTTGACGTGGTCTTTTTAGACAGCGGACAATATAATGAGATGTGGCGCGAAGTACACATGTTTCCCCGCGAAGCCATGCAAGCAGCACGCGATCTCCGCGCCAGACATCATTTACCCATACATTGGGGCATGTTTGAACTAGCACTGCACGACTGGGATGATCCCATCAGAAGACTGACTCAACTGAGTAACAGTAATAGCGTCCCTCTGTTAACCCCCCAGTTGGGAGAAGTAGTGCGACTGCCTGGAGAACCACCCGTAGGTACGTGGTGGAAGCAAGACCTGTAGACCGGCGGTCGACATTCATAAATTGAAAAGCTTCGCCAACCATCCCAAACGGGGTCCGTAAGATTTCTTATATTCAGTCGCAAAATTAATCCGAGACAAAGGAAACTTGCACGATGAACCTAACAGCCAAAGTACTCGTCGCGATGCTCTTGGGTATTTTCGCAGGCCTGACCATTAACGTCTTGAATGTGGAAATGTTTGATGGATCTCTTATGGCAGAAGGCGCCTTCCTCAACGCCTATGTGGTCAACGGATTTTTCCACGTTGTGGGCAAACTCTTTGTCAATGCACTTAAGATGCTTGTCGTCCCCTTGGTCCTATTTTCGCTCATATGCGGCGTGTGTGGGATTGGCGACCTCAAGCTCCTGGGAAGAATTGGCGGCAAGTGCTTCTTGCTGTATCTGTTTACGACGGCCCTCGCCATCGCGAGCGCCATCGGAGTCGCTGCCGCCATCGGCATTGGCGAGGGAATGAATGCCACGTCCGACGCCAGTTTCACCGGGAGAGAAGCCCCCCCTCTCTCCGAAGTGCTCATCAGCATTGTTCCCAGTAACCCCATTCAGGCCATGGCTAACGGCGAGATGTTGTCCATCATATTTTTTGCTATTCTAACGGGTATCAGCATTTTGATGGCCGGAAAAAAAACCGAATCTCTGGTCGAGAGCATAGCAATGCTCAACGAAGTCATGATGAAAATGGTGGGGCTTATTATGTCTTTCGCACCCTATGCGGTATTTTGCCTGCTGGCAAAAGCGATGGCCAACTTGGGATTTGATCTATTCTTGAGTCTGGTAGGCTATGTTGTTGTCCTGATCGGCGTCTTGCTAATGCACCTGTTCGTGACACTACAGGCTGTCCTAACTTTTTTAGGGCGACTCAGCCCCATCACCTTTCTGTCAAAAATGAGAAATGTGCAGGTCTTTGCCTTCAGCACATCCAGCTCAAATGCCACCATCCCCGTCACGCTGCGCACCGTTACACAGAGGCTTGGCGTCGACAATTCAGTGGCTTCGTTTTCCGTTCCCTTTGGGGCAACCATAAACATGGACGGCACGGCCATTATGCAGGGCGTCGCCACCGTTTTTATCGCCAATATGTATAACGTCGATTTAGGCTTATCGGGCTACTTAACCGTAATCCTAATGTCTGTTCTAGCTTCTATAGGTACAGCAGGCGTCCCTGGAGTTGGTTTAATTATGCTATCGATGGTATTCGCACAGGTCGGACTGCCTTTAGAGGGAATAGGACTCATACTAGGCGTCGATCGACTACTCGACATGGTGCGTACAGCGGTCAATGTCACAGGCGATGCGGTCGTTTCGACGGTAGTAGCCAAAAGCGAAGGTAAGTTTGATGAATCTGTATTCAATAACCCCGCCGCAGAAACGTTTGAGGAAAACGAAACAAAGTTGAAGAACGAAGGAAAATAAAGCATCACAGAAAAACGCATCTTATGTGATACATATCACAGTTTACTTATCCAACGACCATTATTTTTCTTGGATGAGATCAATAATTTGCGTACCGTAAAACGAGCAGATTATTGGTGATATCACATCGATAATTAATCCACAGGGAGGAAATCGTATGTTTATGAAACGCGTCGGAGTGCTTTTGGGCTTATATGCTCTCTGTGCACTCCACAATCCCACTTACACCATTGCCGACGGACATAGTACAGGTGGAGATTCCCATGATGGTGAACACATGGGTCCGCCGCCGCCGCCGCCTGCTGTAGCTGAGGAAATTGAGGACGTCCTCGCCGAGGGTGAACTATCAGAGACAGCTGAAGCCATGT
>CAXGPR010000064.1:0-21981 GCA_964011675.1 uncultured bacterium | reverse complement strand
CGAGCGTGTGGCCGGTGGTCCCATCGAGCGCGGCTTCGATCATTACTTTGGCGTAGACGTGCCCAATTTTCCGCCCTACGCCTTCTTCGAAAACGATCGTCTAACGGCGCAGCCGACCGCTCAAAAACCCGAATCGATGTATGGTCGTCCAGGTCCCGCCGTACCAGATTGGTCTCTCGAGGCCGTTGTGCCCGAATGCACGCGCCGCGCCGTAGAGTTAATAGAAGAGCGTAATAGAGACAGCGCGCCTTTTTTTCTCTACCTGCCTCTGACTTCACCGCATTCGCCCATTGTGCCCAACGAACCCTTTGTTGGAACAAGCGGCTGCGGCCCCTACGGCGATTTTGTGTGCGAAGTGGACTGGGTTGTCGGGCAGGTTGTGGAGGCGTTAGAGCGCAGCGGGCAGGCCGAGAATACGCTTCTGATATTCACCAGTGACAACGGTCCGGAGGGGCGCACGCCTGACGAGATCGGCGTATACGAACGCGTGCGTAAGCACGACCACTACAGCATGGGCGTGCTGCGCGGGATCAAGCGCGATGCATGGGAGGGTGGGCATCGCGTGCCGTTTGTCGCGCGCTGGCCGGCTCGGACGAAAGCGGGGACCGTTTGCTCGGAGCTCGTCGTGCTAGGCGACCTGATGGCTACCTGCGCAGAGTTGGTTGGTGTGTCGCTAGCCGACGACGAGGGCGAGGACAGTGTATCTTTTCTTTCGCTTCTTTGTGGACGCGATGCGTCTGTGCGATCGCATGCTATCCATCACAGCATGACGGGGCGCTTTGCCCTTCGCTGCGGCGACTGGGTGCTGATTGACAGCCAGACGGGAGGGGACAATCCCGAACCCGATTGGTTTGGCGCAGAGCGCGGCTATGTCGCCCATACCGAGCCCGGTGAACTGTACAACCTGCGCGAAGATCTGAGCGAACGCGTAAATCGCTATGGAGAGGAGCCGGCCGTGGTGGAGGCGCTGCGCGCGCTGCTCGACGAGGCGAAAGCGGGAACGGGCTCTGCGCAGGCGGTTAGCGAAGGTGAAATCCTGACCGAATAATACGCGCTGTCAGACTTGTTCAGTAGACCACGCGCACAGTGCCGAATTGTCGCGACGTGCCTCCATCGGCTTTAACCTGTATCTGATATACGTAGAATCCGGGCGGCACGCGCTGGCCTCTGCCGCATACGCCGCGCCAGACGCGCACAAAACGCCCGCTGCGCTGACGGCTCTTTCCCTGAGCCACGAGCGCCCCCTGCAGATCGTATATCTGGAACGAGACCGGCGCCCAGTCCGTGAGCTTGAGCAGATCGTAAGAAACTTCTAGCGCGTCGTTGATCCCGTCGCCGTTAGGGCTGATCGTCGCCGTGCGCGCCACGAGGTTTTCTATCAGTCTGCTGCGTTCTCCATCTAGCCGCACGCGCAGTTCACCTCCTGCCGAGAGTGGATCGACGTCGCCCGGGCGCGCCGTTTGATACACCGATTCTATCCCGCTTTCTTCTGCGCGTATATCGAGTGCACGTACCTCGAACGGCGTGCCGTCTCTGAGCACGCTCGCGGTAAATTCGATCTGTATAAACGTGCCGGCCTGGGCGATTCGCTTCCAAATATCTATCGTGAATCCGTCTTGGCCGTACTCTGGTGTAAAAAGAACCTCCCGGTCGTCTACGCGCACCGCTGTGATGGCCTCGACCTGCGCCGGCGTGCGGATCTGCAGGTAGCGAAAGCCCGTATCGCCGCGGCCTTGGTCAATCTGTAGCTGAATAGATAGCGTGAATTCTGTAGGCTGACCTGCGCTAACGACGAGTGGACTAACTTCCGCTATGAGTTCGTCGGCTAAGGGCTGCTGCACGTACTCAACAAGCAGGTTCTCGAGGGCTGTGCCGGGTTCGGTCATTTCGACGCGAAACTGTATATACCGCCTGGGCGCGGGAGAAGAGACGATGCCGTCGGTCACCGTTTGCCAGGGGCTCCACTCGGGATTGGGAAGGATGGGGCCGAGCTGGACTTGAGCCGCTCCAGAAAAATCGAGCGGATTAAAGTCAGCATAATCCTCGGCGGAGACGCGCTCGAGTTCATCGCCGCGCTGTAGAAAGTAGTGCAGGGGTTCCTCGTCGGGTCCCGTTCGGGTCTGCACGGCGATGGGCAGAGTCTGTAAGTCACCTTCCTCATAGGACATGCGTCCCCATATGGGATAGCCCCCGCGGATAAACAGTGGAATTGAGGTGAAGAACCCGTCGGGCACGGTGCCCTCGGCGTAGACTTCAAATTCAGCCAGCTCCCAGGGTTCGCCCGTATTCGATTTGAGCCGTATATAGCGAACGTCGCGGCGCTGGAATTGGAGGTCTATTACGGGCTGCCTATTGGGATTAAAGGCGGAGAATGCCAAACCAGGTATCGTTCGATAGGGGGCATCGAGCGGGCTGCCTTGACGTCCGTCGCTGCTGGCTATATCGAAGCTGCCAAGCACCAACCCGCTGTGCTCGCGGTCCAGGCGAGGGTAAAAGCGCAGGCGATCCACCCGAAACGCGGCGCCCAGATCGATATAGAACGTTCCGCGTCGCTCCACTTCTAAATCGCTGTCGGGTCCCCAAGCCGTGCCGGCATCGCCGTCAATCCAGTGGTCTAAGTTTTCGCGCTCGGAAAGGGCGTCGACGTAGCCGCTCGGCGTTAATACCTGCACCTGGGCGGCGATGAAGCCGCCGCGCGTCTTCAGCCCCGTCACCAAGTTATCGCCGCGCTGAGTCGCCCAAGTCCAGATGGAGTCAGGAGAAACGCCGACAAACTGAGCCGATTCTACAATGGACGTCCAACTCATAGCGTCGTCGGTTCGCCCTACGCGCAGCGTGTCTAGGGCGTGTGCGCTGGTATGTACGAATAGCAGTAAAATGGCCGTATATTGGACGCTGCGTTTCATTCTCCTAGGATCACCTCGACGCCCCGTTCGCGCAGCTGGGCGACTTCTACGCTGATGGCCTGTGCGCTGAGCCGGTTACCTATAAGGGCGACCGATTGGATATCTTCCAAGGCCAAGAGGGGTGTCAGCTGCACGATGCGATTGGCAATGGCGCTGAGCTGGCGCAGGCGCTCTAGGTTGGCCAGTGGCGTCAGGTCGATCACGCGGTTTACTGATAGGTCGAGCACTTCGAGGCGCCCCAGCGAGGCTAGCGGCGACAGATCACTCACCAGATTATTGAAGACAAACAGCGATATGAGTCGGTCCAAGCCTGCCAGCGGAGTGAGGTCAACCAGCTTATTGTTGGCTAGGTCGAGCGTGCGAAGGGGAAGCTCACTCAGCGCCGAGATCTCGTCGATGCGGTTGCCGGAAAGGTCTAATTGGCGCAGGCGAGTCAAGCGGCTCAGCGGCCCGATATCGGTCAGCGCATTATTCGACAGGTCTAGCTCAATGAGGCGATCCAGTGCACCTATACCCCGCAACTCTGTAAGCTTGTTCTGCGCCAAATTCAGTTGGTTTAACGAGCGATCTAACGGGCTAAGCGGCGAAATGTCTTCGACAAAATTGGCCTTTAGGTCGAGCGCGTCGAGTGACGAGAGTGTGCCCAGCGGGGACAGGTCGTCGATTTCGTTGTCCGTCGCGTTGAGGATTTTGAGACGCGTTAGGTTGCGGAGCGGACGAACTGTGCGAATGCGATTGCGCGATATGTCTAAGCGAAGCAGTCGGGTCAGATCCGCTAAGGGCTGTAAATCGACGACTCTATTGCCGCTCAGATGGAGGGATTGAAGCTGCGTTAAGTTCGCCAGTGGGCTTAAGTCTTCAACGCCTACATCGTGGAGGGTCAGCGTGCGGAGATTGACGAGACCCGATACAAACGACACGTCTTCGAGTCGTGTACTGTTTATTTCGAGCGTGCGCAGTCTGGCTAAGCCAGCGAGGGGATATGCGTTGGGGATGCGCGTATCGCTTATGGTAAGCGAGGTCAAGTTGTCCAGATGCTCTATGCCCCTAAGGTCGCTAATGCGATCACGAGCTTCTATTTTCAGACGCGCGACGCGGTTAAGGTCGATCTGCGTGAGATTGCCGAGGTTCTTGTTGGCAGCGCGCCGTATGCGCGCCTCTAGCTGTAGGTCTGGGATGAGGATAATCCCTTCACTGCGATAGATCGCAACCTGAACGCCGCGTCGCACGAGGGCTGGCAGGTCGGTCGTCAGCGCCCGCTCATTGAGCGGGTTGCCCGAGAGCTCGATGTTTTTGAGGCGGTCCAGTCTGCTGAGCGCTGATATATCGGCAATGCGATTACCCGTGAGGTTGAGCAGCTCAAGCTGGGACATAGAGGCCAGTGGAGCAATTGAAACGATGCGATTAAAGTCCAAGTTGAGATGCGTTAGCCCAGACAGGGTTGCAAGCGGGGCCAGATTAAACAGGCCGTTGTTCGACAGATCGAGCACGGCCAGCGAATCCAACGCGCCCAGCGGTGTTAGGTCGCGGATTGTATTACGCGCCAGGCGCAGCGTTTTGAGGGCATGCAGCTGCTCTATACCCTGCAGATTATCGATGCTATATCCGCTGGCATCTAGGGCGGTGAGTGCTTGTAGCTGCGTCGAGTCAATGCGGCCGTCTGCTTGCTCCAACTGGGCACGCACGGCCGACTCTAGTCCGCGGTCTGGAAAGTGCTGTTCGGTCGATGGGCCCGGTGTTGGGTTGACGTCGATGAGTCGGCTCGTCCCGTCTCCGCATCCGCCAGACAGCAGCGGTATGAGGATGTAGCACGCTACGCGGTATATGGTCCCTGATAGGATCATCCCTACTCAACTCCTGCAAAGACGGTCATAAAGCCGCGGGTGTTGGTCTGCGTTCCCTCGATCTCGAAGCTGCGCCGCGTTACCTGCAGTCCGGCTAGTGTTGTAAGTCGGTAGCCCAAGTACTCCGATACGTTGTTGAGCTGTATCGCGGCTACGAGACCGTTAAACGAGTCTTCGGCCCCGGGAGGACGCGGGTTGCGTAACTGAGAGAATATTTCGTATTCCAGGCCGGCCTCTAATGTGCTGCGACGCAGTATGGGCAGGCGGGTAAGGAGCATAAAGAACTGACTCCACTCGCGCATGAGAGGTCGGCTGCGGGAGACGGGTTTCTGGTGTATATATTCGCTTTTCCAGCCGGGGATAATGCTGATTTGTCGCAGGTTGAGCTGGTATTCGGCCTGATTTACCGCGCCGAAAAAGTAGGCGCTGCGGCGCTGACCAGCTAGCGCTCGCTGCGCGCGTTGGGCTAGCTGGTCGTAGCGCTGCGATTTAACTTTATGCCCAATGCGTAAGCCCGCCAGAGGTTCGACCTGCCATCCTATCCACGTCGTATTGATCACCGTGTTGCGCGCGGGGCGCTCGTCGGGAACGGGAAATAGGTCGCCGCGCGAGTTGGGTGGTTGCAGCCACTGTACGAGGTCGTCAGCGATTGTATCGCGCACTTTGCGCAGGTCTTGGAACAGACGCACGCGCCCCCAGCGGGCATAGCTGTGGTCGACTGTAGCCAGTGCATAGAGGGCGCGGTTCTGTCCGGCGGCCGCTTTTTCTCGAATGCGCATCCAGCCCACGGTTAGGCGCACGTCGGGATGGATATAGGCGCCGGCGTAGGCATTGAAGCCCTTCTGATCGCGCTGATAGGGCAGATCGGCTTCCTCGTCGTTTTCAAAGCGATCTATGGTGCCGTTGTGATTCATATCGATGCCATAGAGAAACTCGGGTCTGTCCGTGCGAAACCGCAGAAAGGGTTCGTCGTAGTCCGGTATGCGGTTGGGGCTGATCTCGTTGTCGTTCTGATTAAAATCAGAGACAAAGTCATTGTTTTCGTCCCAGCCGGGAAAAACTTCCAGATCGCCAAAGCTCCACCCTTTGCGCTTCCAGTCTGGCCGTCGATCCTGATCGTCGTTGTCGTCGACAAACTCGTAGCGCTGCAGCGGTCGACTGTAGTCTAGGGCCCCGTTTTCATCCACTACGTCCATGAACGTGCTGTAGTGTTGGTCGACGTCAAACGCTTCGGCATACAAGAAGTAGGGGTAAGCTTTCTTTGACAGATTGGCCGTCCATGCGTCGGCTCGGGTGCTGGCCGTGCTGTGCATGCGCAGGCGCGGGTTGGGATACTGCCGATAGCGGTGGTTCACGTTGTACTCTACGTAGGCCTCTACGCCGTCGAGATCGGTCACTTCCATTGTGAAGCCGACAATTTGGTTGGCCGTTGGCAGGCCGTAGTCAAAGAAGAGCACGCGCTGATTGGATCCGTCCTGCACGTTGCCTGCGGCGCGTGTCAGCACCGTGTATACGCGCTTTCCGCTGAGCGCGCTCTGGCGATCCGATCCCATTTCTACTAGATAGTCGTTGGCCAAGACTAGCTCTGTCGTCACGCTGCGAATTTGGCTGAGGTCAGGTCCCGTATAGGTCGAGTTAGAGAAATCAAATGTGAGCAAGATTTCCTCGCTGCCGTCGGCCGATAGGTAGCCGCGGCGCTGAAAGCCGCCTTCGGCAGAAGCCCGAAAGCCGATTTCGGAGCCTCTCGTCTGTCGTCCCTCCAGATCTTCCATTATGATGTCGCTGGCAAAGAGGGCGCCGCCGCCGCTTCCATCCTCGGGCGAATCGTCGCGAATGCGCACGTAGATAGCGCCCACGGGCTCCTCGTTTTGCACGCCGAGTAGGTCGCCCTTAAAGAGGTCGTCGCTAAAGGCTTCGGCGCGTGTGTAGCTGTGGTGAGCGTTGACAAACGTGCCTCCCATCTTGACAAAATCGCCCACCTGGAACGTCAGCCGTCCGCCCGCTAAGTTGGTGTTGTCGGTCAGTTGGCGCGCCGTGCCGCCGACGATGAAAGAGTTGGGGTCGCTGATGCGTGAAAGCAGCATCGTCGCCTCGTATTTGTCGGTGGCAAAATCCCACTGTATGCCGTTAAAAAGCGGCTTAGAGAAGGTCATCGGCGTTAGCGTAGTGCGAATTTCGTTGCCCACGGTAATGGCGTAGTGATACTGCCCCTTGTGATCGGAGGCCACGACCAGATTGTTAAACCAACGGCCAAAGAGAGAGGTCTTTGTGAGCGTGCTGCCAAAGGGCTCGGGGTTGATTTCCTGCCAGTCGTATATCAGCCATCCGCGCGTGACAAAATTTCCGTAAAGGTCGTAGAAAAAGCTGCCTTCTAAAGAGGTCGATACGTAGCGCTGGTAGTTTTCGCGGGCATAGTTGGAGTATTCCCACTGTTTCCACTGGTATTCTGAATAGAGCTCCTGCGGCACGTACCACCGCCGCACCGTCGGATCGAGGGCGTCAAAGAGCACCCCCGGACCCGTCGGTTCGAAGGAGACTTTGCCCCCGCGCTGAACGGTACCCAGGCGCGCGCCGTAGTCCTGCGCATTCAGTGGGTTGGCCAGCAGGGCCACCCACAGGCTTGTAAATAGAAGGGCGGCGCATATATGTGTAGACCGTGTCATTATACGTGCGTTTAATCCTCTCAGTAGGCCAGGGAAACCGTTCCCATGTGCTTTTCGTCAAATGCATCGGCGCGCACGGTGAGCACCCAGATATAGGTGCCCGGCGCTGCTAGTATACCGCTCTCCGCTTTGCCATCCCACGCGCACTCCGAGGGGCCAATGCCCAATGCTCTACGGCATACTTGACGCACAGGGCGTCCGCTCAAATCGTAGATTTCGAGCGTTACGGGCGCTGGTTCTACCAGCTGAAGCAGGTTAAAGGAAACGCTAAACTGCTCGTTGATCCCATCGCCGTTGGGTGTGAAGAGGAGGCCGCTGGCCGCAATTTCTCCCACCAGTTTGCCCAGCTGTTTTTTAGGAATGGCGACAAATAGGCCCGATAGGGGACCAAAGTCGTCGGGGCCAAAGTCCACGGCGTCTCCGGGCAGGAGCGCGTGGGGAACCGTGGGAAATTGGCTGTTATACGCGCGGCCGGAAAACGTTGTGCCAAAGCGAAAGATGGGCAGGTCAAACGTAAACTCGAGCACGGCGTCGTTTTCTCGGATGAGGGGAAAGCGCAGCGCGAATCCGCTCTCGCGAATGTAGTCTATTTCAAACGCGACTGGCTGTCCGTTGATCTTCAGCTCGCGCACGGCCGTGACCTCCACGTTCGTGTCGACTTCTAGACGATCAAACCCGCGGGCATCGCCTCGATTCTTTAGCCGCACGCCGTAGCGAAAACTCGCCGGGCGCTCGGCTTCGGCTAGCCGAGGATAGACTTCGGCCCATAGGCCGTCGGCTACGGGCGGCACGAGATATTCAAACGCTAGCTGCCGCATGCGCCGCGTGTCGAAGAGGCGTCCCGCAAACTGCACTTCTATTTGCGCATAGCGCCGTGGGAGCGGGGCTCCAGCCAACTGGCCATTCTCTACGGTATACCAAGGGCTCCAATTGTCTCCGTCTTTTGGGCCTAGAGCCACGCGGTCGCGTCGCTCTAGAGTGTAGTACTGGCGCGGCGTGACGTCGGTGGGCCCCGTGATGCGTCCCTGCGAGTCGCGCAGCCACTGTTGATACACCCACGGCGTGTCGTCGTGTCCGGTGCGCATGCGAACGCTCATTTTGGAAAAGAGCGAGTCGCCAACGGTGTCTGCTATCCAGCGCAGCGGCCCGATGGACGCATCGTCGCCCAAGTCGATAATGTCGGATAGATAGGTGCCTTGGCGCATATATCCCGTGCCGTATACTTCGATCTCGTCCAGCTCAAACGGCACGGCCGTTAGCGATCTGAGCTTGAGTTGGCGGACATACTGGGGCGACACAGGAACGTCGACGATCGGCCGTTCGTTGGCCGCGCTACGCTGCACCAATATGTCGGGCGTATTGGCATCCGTTTCCGTCGGATTAACCCAGAGCTCGTAGGCGCGCAGATAGTCGTCCTGGAAAGGATAAAACGGCGCGGATTCCACCGTGTTACGGGGGTAGAACCGCACGCGGTTTATGCCGACGGGAGTCGCAAAGTCTAGGCCTACCCACACGTCGCGTATTTTAGGCGCCGGATCGAGCAGGCTGGGACGGCGTTGGAAGGCGACGCTGTGGTCGCCGTTGACCGTGCCCCGGAGCTGGTCTGCCTCAGTTGCTCCGTAGAAGGCGTTGATCAAAAACACGCGCCCATCGCGCTCGAGAACGCGAGCGGAAATATTCTCACCGGGTTCGAAAAACAGCGGGCTGATCCAGCCCGGGCGATGGTTAAAGTCGATGGTGCCACCCGGCGTATTGGTCGTGTCCTCGCGCACGCCGCTGCCGCGCGGTTTATACAGCACGGTGGGGTCGCGAAATCCACCTCCGCCTTGCCAAGATAGGCCGCCCTGTCCGAGGATAAAGCGCTGTTGGGCAGAATACGGCGGGGCGATCAGCAGCAGGGAGAGGGCGATCCATGCAAAGCGGACCATTATTGTAACCCGGCGTTGATCGACATAAAGAGCCCGTTGCTGCGCTGGTTGCGGCCGTCGTCAAAAAACCAGCGACTCAGGCGCAATCCTGTGCGCGTGATGAGTCGATAGCCTTCGTAGGCGACCTCGTTGCGCAGTTGGACGATCACCGTGCTGCGCCAGAAGTCTTGGTTTAGGTCGCTATTCTGTCCAGATAGGAGCCACAGTCGACTGGCTTCTAGCCCCAGCTCCATGAGGGTGTTAAACTGCTGCCTTCCGTAGCGGGGGAAGTAGCTGACGCCAACGGATTCAGCCATGAGGGGCTGGGTCCACAGCAGGATAAACATCTCCTCTAGCGCGCTGTAGGCTGTTTGCCGCATGCTGTAGGGGCGTTCGCGCCGATACTCGCTTTTAAAGCGCGGCTGTAGCGTTGCCAGCCCTATGGGAATACTCCACTGGGCGCGGTTGACCAGTCCGGTAAAGTGGCTGGTGCGTCGGCCCTCGCGCTGGCGCAGCGTTTCGGCGTCGTCGCGCTGGCTGCGCAGGGACCACTTTATGCGGTGCTGCAGCTGTATGCCCGGGCCGATGCGCTGATCTAAATCGGCGTAGAGTTCGTGCTCCCACGTGTTTTGCGAAGGGCGCCTATCGGGAACGGTGCGCATGCGCCCGGGGCTTCCAACTGGCTGCTCCCACAGGATTAAATCGTCGGCGATTGAATCCTTCGTCAGCGCGGCGTATTCAAAGATGCGCAGGCGTCCCCAAGGTGCTCTGTGCGTCCATGTGCCCATCGCATACCAGGCCTCCGTGCGGCCGTCGCCGGCCATCAGGTACATGTTTTGCCTGCCGAGCGTGAGCGCGGCGTCTGGTCCGACGTGCGCTTTTATATAGCCGTTGTAGCCCCGGTGGTCGTGCTTATACGGATAGTCGGCCAAGCCGTCGTTTTCTAACCGATCAATCGTACCGTTGTGATTCATATCCAAGCCGGCAAGCAGTTGGGGACGGTCGGAGCGAAAGCGCAGGAAAGGCTCTTCGTAGTCCGGTATGAGGTTTGCGTTTGCGTTGTGGTCGTTGAGGAAATCGCCGTTCTCATCGTAGCCGGGCCAGGCAATCTCTCCGTTAGACGGTTGGTAGGGGCGGAGCCATTCGGGGATGGCGTTTAGGTCGTCGTCGTCGTCGACCAGTTCGTAGACCTGCGGTATATCGGCGTCGTATACCAGCGACCCACTCGGCGTCGTCAACCAGTAGGAGGTGCTGTAGTCATCGTCCATTGAAAACAGCTCTACCGAGAGCGCAAAGGGATAGCGCCGATAGGCGAACTGCCCGTAGGCAGCTGCTGCCGTTTCGGCCGTCTGATGGTGGCGCTTTAGGCTGGGATTGGGGTAGCGCTGCAGACGGCGATTGAAGGCCACTTCTCCCTGTGCGGACAGGCTGTGCCAGTCGGGCATATTCCAGTTGAACCCGTAGATCTCGCTGGCTACGGGCAGACCGTAGGAGAGCGTGCGCAGGCCCGTGTTGCTGCGGTCTTGCACGTTGCCAGCCGCGCGCGCCTGCGTGAGGAATACGGGATTGGACGAACTGCCCATTCCGTCTGTCTGCAGGTTAGAAGCCGTTTCGATGCGGTAGTCGTCTGCTACGTCCAGTGCCACCTGCACGCTGCGCAGTGCACCCGTTGTCAGCCCTTCGTAGTCCAGCGCATCGAGATTGTATTTCAGCAGGATTTGCTCATTGCCGTCAGCAACGAGTGCGCCGCTCTCGCTGATGCCGCCCTCCACCTGTGGGAGAAAGTCGATTTCAGATCCGCGCAGCCGCTGGCCGCTGGTATCGGTTAGGACGATATCGTGGGCCAAGAGGGTTGCTCCCCCTTGGAGATCCTGCGGGGAGTCGTCGCGCAGGCGCACCCAGAAGGTGCGGAGGGGTTGGTTTTGCCGCAGCGTTAGCGTGCCGTTGAGCGGGTTACCGTTGTTGAGCTCGTTTTGCGTATGTGCCGTGTGCACGTTGACGTAGCTGAGCCCAAGTCGCGCCCACGCGCCTAGGGCTAGGTCGGCATGACCGGCCACCAGATGCGTGGCGTGCGTGCCGTTGCCCGAGTTGATGAGCCCCACGTTGTTTTGGTAGGGGCCGTTTGGATCGCTCGGCCTCGATAGCAAGAGCGTGGCGCTGTGCTGGCTGTTGGCCAGATCCAGCCGTAGCCCGTTATACTGCGGCTTTGAAAACGTAAGCGGCGTAAAGCGCGTGTAGATGGCGTCGCCGACCATCAGCCGATACGACGTCGAGCCGTGCTGGTCTCCGGCGATAACTAGCCGGTCGAAAAAGCGCTCGTAGGCGTTGACGTTGTTGGGACGGGGCTCGGAGCGGTTGCGTGGATCCTCCGGGGGACGCTTGAAGAGCTGGCTGCCGCTGGCCTTGGGCTGGCTTTGCGTCCAAATGTATACCAGCCAGCCGCGGCCGATTGGTTGGCCAAAGACGTCGTAAAAGTCGTCGCCTTCCAGCAGGCGATTTACGTAGCGGCTGTAGGGTTGGCGCGCATAGGAGGTGGCGCCGCTATACCAGGGTCGCCAATAGGTTTCGGGCAGGTGGCGCGGCTCGTACCACTTATGTATGTATGGCTCGACGTATTCCAGCTCAAATCGCGGATAGAGCGCGGGCGGTGATTGTGCGATGCTAGAGCCGGCTGTCAGCAGAGCGGCGATCCCATACAGGATGCGCTTTACTAGGGCAGTGCGATACGCTCCTTGCGCGAAGGTCCGCATTAGTAGGCCACCTGTATGAGCCGGACCACGTCTCGTTCGCGGTTTTTTGCGTCGACTTCCAGACGAATGCGAATAAGGTAAGCGCCGGGCGCTACGAGCTGGCCATTCTCGTCCAGACCGTCCCAGTGTAGGCTGTATTCTCCGCTGGCGCGCGCGCGTTCGCGTCCCAGCGACCGCAGCCGTCTGCCGCTCAGGTCAAAGAGCTCTATGTGCAGCTGACCGCCCTCTTGAATAGAGAAGACCTTAGCCGATATATCGATTCGGTCGTTGACGCCGTCGCCGTTGGGCGTGCATATGACAGGGGCTATGACGACGTCGCTTAGCAAGGCGTTGTCGCCCAAGTCCGTTACGGCGACTAGGGACTGGCTGGCGACCAGATCCGTAGCGTTTCCGGGGCTTATCTGCTGTAGACGGTCGGGCCATTGACTGTTGGACAGCGCGGCAAAAAACTGCGTGTTGCCCATATACACCTCGGTGCGCAGTCGAATGGCGTAGAGCGTACCTCGCTGGACGGGTTCGGTAAAGAGGAGATTAATCTCCTCTTCTTCGTTTCGCTCAACGCGGACCGGTCCCGGCCAAAGCTGCCGTCCTCCTCCCAGGCGCAGCAGGCTCTCCGAGCCGGACCGAACGTCGACAAGCTCAATCGGCGCGACCGAGGACGAGCCTAATCGTAGGCGATCAAAGCCTGGATTGTTGGCCCCAAAGGTCGGTCGGACGTAGAGCGTGAACTCCTCTTTGACGCCCGGCTGTATCTGTCGTAGCGGCCATAGCTCTGCCACGGCCTCGTCAACTAGGGGCGGAGCAAAGTGCAGGCGCAGCGATCGTAGCGTGGGCGCTAGCTGTGGGTCGTCGCTGCGCAGGCGCACTTCGGCCAGCGCATAGCGGCGCGGCGCGGGTGACTGAAAGGCCTGACCAGAAGAAAAATAGAATGGACTCCAGCCGCTCCAATCGGTTCCGGGCAGCTCTTCTAAAACAATGGGACCGCGTCGGTCTTCGGCGCGCCTTTCCCAAGCGATGCGGCTGATTTCATTGCCGCGGTCTGAGTAGTAGTGCAGAATTTCTTCTAGCTCGTTGCCCGTGCGCGTGCGCACGGCTATTTGCGTGCCGTTGGGTATATCACCCGTCCAGCTGAGATGGGTGAAGAGCTTGGGCGACGGCAGCTTCATGAGAGGGGAGTGCATGACAACCTCGGGCACAAAGCCTTCGCCGTAGGCCTGGATCTCACTGATCTGTCCACGCTCGCTACGCGCGGCCGGCAGCGGCAGTCGGCGCAGGTCTATATAGCGCACTGGCCGCAGGTCAAAGCGTTCCTCTAGCTGAAGAAAGCTCTCCCTGTTAAGTTGTTCGTCAAAGAATCGCCAGATGCGCTCGCCGTCGGCGTTGAGCGCGCCGTCCGATACGCGCAGCTGATAGGCCGGTGGTGGCTCAGCCGGACTGAGCAGGCGAATGCGGTCGAGCCAGTACGAGGCACCTAGGTCGATGACGACCTGGCGTTCGTCGCGCTGGGCGTCGTATTCCTGCAGGTTGCCAAAGGTGGAGAAGAGGCCGTCCGTGTAGGGGCGCTGGCTACGGGTGGCCGCGTCGCGTCCCTGCTCGCCCAGCGGCGGGCGCGTTAGTCGGATGGCGTTGTCGCCTATCGCATACACTTCGACTTCCGCTAGACGAGGCCATTCGTGGCGATAGTAGCGTATATCGCCTTGCTCTTCGGGTGGCAGGGCTTCGTATACCGAGCGGGCCACGGGTATCTGGCGATCAGCTACGGTGCGGCGAAAGTAGTCTACGGCCCCGCGCTCCTCTTCGGATAGCGCTCCGTAGGTTGTGCTGTCTACGGGGGCGCCGCGCGAGCCGTCCGAATCAAGTGTCTGAATGCGGATAATCTGGGCGGCGACGCCCTCTACGCCTTCGGGCGTGCGTGCTGGAGGCTCGATGTCGAAGACGAACTCTCGTTGCGTTTTGTTGGCCAAATTCGCCAAGCCCACTCGGCGGAAGCTGCGCTGACGCTCGTAGGTAAAGGTCACGCGTCCATCGGAGGCTAGCACGCGAAACTTGAGCAACGGATCGCCCGCGCCTTCTTCGGCAAAGCGCACGACAACGCGCGTTACAAGCGCAACGCGGCCTAGGTCAATATCGACCCACCAGTCTTCTACTGGATGGCTGAGGTTGGGTTCCCAATAGGTTTCGTTATTCCCGTCGATAGCCCAGTGGGCCGTCTCGATGCCGGAGCCGGCACCGGCAATACCGCCGACCAGCGTATCGCCTTCGCTTACGTAAATAAAGCTGTCGGCGTTGAGCGCGGCGTTGATATCGCGTCGGACAAAGCGCGGCTGGATGCTCCCATCTTCGCCGAATACGCGGGTGCCAACGGGCGCTTGCCAAGCCGCCCATTCGTCTTTACTCCCTATTTCAATGCGGTCGGCCAGCGGGGCATATCCCTCTTGGGCGTGCCCAGGCAGCGCGTGCAAACAGAGCAAAAAAGTGAGTGTGTTAAACCGCATAGCGTTGAGTGCAATTCTGCTTTTACAAAAGATTCATGTATACGACAGGAGCGATTTTTCGCGTTGGTCGTCTCTTGAGATCCGAGACGCACGCACCGGATCCGTGGTCAAATGCCGCCTTCTCTTTTATACTATTTTCTCGCCTACCTCTCGGGCGCGCTCTTTAACAAAGGTGATAGGGTGATATCTGTCTACCCTACTGATTCAACTTTCAACGCCCTGTGAACAAAACGCATGAGCACGGCACATACGATCCGAAATATTGGCATCCTAGCCCACGTCGATGCGGGTAAAACGACGCTGACCGAACACATGCTCTACCTGAGCGGCAGCACACGCGCCGCGGGCAGCGTAGACAAGGGGACCAGTCTGTCCGATGTGCTCGACGTAGAGAAGAAGCGCGGTATTTCCGTGCGCTCGGCGGCCCTGTCTTTTACCTGGCGTGACGCGCAGATCAACCTGATTGACACGCCTGGCCACGTCGATTTTTCCGCTGAAGTGGAGCGCGCGCTGCGCGTGCTGGACGGGGCGGTGCTCGTCCTCTCCGCCGTCGAGGGCATTCAGGCGCAGAGCGAGCCCATATGGAGTGCGCTCGAGGCCATGAACATTCCCACGCTGGTTTTTATTAACAAGGTCGACCGGATGGGAGCCGATTGGGCGGCCGTCGTAGCGGCTCTGCGCAGTGAGTTTTCCACCGATGTGCTGCCCGTAGACTCCGTGCAAAACGAGGGAGATAACGCAGCTGTGTTGGTCGACGGTTGGGCGGATCCTACACCTGTGCTTGTCGAGCGGATTGTCGAGGTGGACGACGCACTTTTGGAAGCTTATCTCGAAGGCCAGATGCCCAGCTTGGAGGCGCTGCGCACTGCGCTTGCTGCGGCTACGCGCCGTCGCGCACTTTTTCCTGTTTTGTTGGGATCGGCTAAAAATGCGCTGGGGACGGACCGATTGCTCGATGCCATCGTCGACTATCTGCCGCCGGCCGGACGCGATAGGAAGGGCCCCGAATCAGCCGTCGTGTTCCGGATTGATCACGATGAAAAGGTCGGTAGGATTGCCGGCGTGCGCGTCTTTCGCGGCTGTTTGAAGCCGAGATACAGCGTGTGGAACGCAACGGCAGAGCGCGAGGAAAAGATTACGCAGGTCAAGCGCAGCTTGCTCAACAAGCTGGAAGACGCTCCGCGCATAGAGGCGGGCGATATCGGTTTTCTTTGCGGCCTGCCAGAAGTGAAAATTGGCGACGTGCTGGGCGATCCTGAACCGGTCCCGGAAACCTATGCCCTGAGCGAGCCCCTGCTATCGGTGCAGGTAAATGCGCTAGACGATGCTCAGCACGCGGCGCTGGCGGCGGCGCTGCAGCAGTTAGCTAGCGAAGACCCCCATCTCGACTTTCGCTGGTATCCCGAAGAGCGAGAACTGCACCTGCGCATCATGGGGGTGATTCAAACCGAAATTGTAACCGAGGTGCTGCTCACGCGCTTTGGCATTGAGGCCGATTTCAGCGCGCCGACCGTCGTATACAAAGAAACGCCGGCCACTAGCGGGCACGGGGCCGAGAGTTATACAATGCCCAAGCCGTGCTGGGCGATTGTCCGCTATCTCATTGAGCCGGGCGCCCCGGGTAGCGGGATCGTTTATGCATCAGAAGTTAACGTCGACGAGATCAAACTGAAGTATCAGCGCGAAATCGAGGGGCATATCAAGCAAGCTTTTAAGCAGGGCATCAAAGGGTGGGAGGTGACCGACTTAAAGGTCACGCTCGTCGATGGCAGCGATCACGTGCTGCACAGCCGGCCGGGCAATTTTATTCTGGCGACTAATATCGCCGTGCTCAAGGGCTTGCAGGAAACTGAGACAATTTTATTAGAGCCCATGCTGGCCTGCCGCATTGCTGCACCGGGAGAGCACATGGGCAAGGTCACATCAGATATCATTGAGATGCGCGGCACCTTTGAGCCGGCTGAATTGGGCGATGGACACTTTGTGCTGCGCGGCCGCTTGCCGCTGGCTACATCGATGGACTACGCCATTCGGCTGGGTGCATTAACGGCCGGACGCGCCAAGCTCTCGCTGCGTTTTGACGGCTACGATCCCTGCCCTCCTGGAGAAGGAGTAGTTAGGTCTTACAAGGGGATATGCCCTCTGGATCGTGCTAAATACATCCTCAAGATGCGCGGGGCCATCACGGAGGCGACGCGCTCCTAGCCTTTGCTGCTTTACGATTGCGCGGGTTTGAGCCCGAGCAGCACTAGCAGCCACGTCCGGTGCCAGTAGGCAGAGTTGATGTAGGGGTTCTGTTCCGAGGGCCAGTTGGTCCAATAGGTCTGGTTGTGCGGGATGCGGTGGTAGAACTGCAGCAGCGGAATGGCCGGCATCTCCGGTAACCATACGCCGAGGGCCTGATGAAATAGGTTGATCAATTCCGGATCGGCCGGGTCGGTCTCGCCCATGCTATCGACTATGGCGTCATACTCGGGGTTGGACCAGCGCCAAAATGTTGGCGTCGACGTGCCAGTGGGCTGGACAAAGCGGCTGTGGTAGAGGCGCAGCGTAAAGTAGGGATCGCGCACCGAGCCGCCGTGGCCAAAGATAAAAGCCTGCGCCTGTCCAGAGGACATGCGAGTGTAGGCATCTGACGTCTGGCGAAACGAGGCATCGATACCGGCTTGACGCAGCTGTTCGATGAGGACGGGCGCAAAGTCGAGCATAAACTGATATACGTCGATCGTCAGCTTTAGACGCTGACCATCTTTGCTCCAGAACCCTTCTCCGTCTTTTGCATAGCCTTTACGCGTGAGGATCTGCGTCGTCTTGTCGAGGTCAAAATCATCTACGGGTTGTTGTTGCAACAGGTCTGCCGCTGTCTTGGTGTACTTCTGTAACACGGGAAAGTCTGGAAAGGGCAGAACGGTGTAGTCGCCTGCGCCCTGCATGCCAATGTCGGCCAGCTGCTGCCGGTTGATGGCATGATTTACGGCCCAGCGCATTTCTGGTTCGTTATAGGGTGCTTCGAGGTTGTTGAATCCGAGTGAAATGGGCCACCAGTCGAGATATCCATAGGGCGGATCCTGTCCCGACCAGCTCGTCACGTTGGGGTTTTGCTCAAGGATCGTGCGCATATTAGCCGGCAGCAGCGTGCCGCAGATGTCGAGGTCGTTGGCCAGCATGCTTTGCACGCGTTTGGCCTCTTCGCCGCGCGGTAGATAGATGACGCGCTCGACCTTAGGCAAGGTCTGAAAGCCGATCTTGTTCGCCCACCAGTCGTCGCGCAGGTCATAAATGCGTTGCTGCGGAGTGGAATGCACGAGTCGGTAGGGGCCCGTTACTACTGGCCATCCTTTGGCTACGTCTAAATTTTTAAAGGTTTCGGGGTCCTGTTCCTGCCAGATGTGCTTGGGCACAATGGGCACACCGTTGTCGAAGTTGTGCGTGAAGTAGGAAAACACGAAGCGCGGATTGGGCGCTGTCAACGTGATCTGTGCCGTTAGGTCGTCGAGTGCGACGGCCTCTTTGACCCATTTGTCCATATCTACAGAAAAGAGCAACGTCGGTGCGTGTGATTTTAGCAGGTTGACGGTGAACACCAGGTCGTGCGCCGTCCACGGATGCCCGTCGCTCCACTCGACGCCCGGTCGAATGCGGATCGTAACCTGCGTGTAGTCCTCGTTGAATGCGTGCCCCTCGGCGATCCACGGCGTTATGTCGCCGTTGGCACTGTAAGCGTTGTAAAAATAGAGGGGTTCGTAGAGAAAGTTGAAGCCGGTCGTCGTTGTGACCCCGAGTTGGTATGGGTGGAACGAATCGTAGTCTTTAAATTGCCCTGCACAACCGTCTGAGAGACAGTCGGAAATAAATGTGCGGTTCCGCGGCACCTGTTTGAGAGCGGTCTGCGGGGCGCTACCGTCTTCTGGCGCACCGCCGCAGGCGACCAGTAGTAAGGCGCATAAAAGAGTGGATCCGATCCGGTTCATAGCGTGTCTCGCGACGGTTGAGAGGAACGGCAGCGCGCGTCGTTGCCTAGTACACGCGCTGCCGATGTGATGTTTTAATTGCCCGGTCCAACTGCCAGCAGACCGCCGTCTACTGGCAGTGAAACGCCTGTGATACATCCAGCTGCTGATGAACAGAGAAACGCCACAGCGCGGCCGATATCTTCGGGGGTGCCGCGTCGGCTCAGCGGTACGGAACTAGCGTGTTGACCTTCCATACTGCCCAAGGTTGGCGCTGGCTGGCCAAAAATATGGTCCGTGTTCATGTGTCCGGGCAGCACTGCGTTGCAGCGTATGCCATATGCGCCTAAATCAACTGCCATGCTTTCGGTCAGGCGTAGCACGCCGGCTTTGGCTGCGCCATAAGCCGTATCGCCTTCCCAAGCGCGGGCGCCGTGGACCGACGAGGTACTGACGATGGATCCTCCCTCACCCTGCTCGACCATGGCGCGTGCTGCCTGCTGGCTACAGAGAAAAAAACCTTTAAGTCCGATGTCGACATTGGCGTCCCAATTCTCTTCGCTCAACTCGAGAAAGGGCTGGCCGGTGCCGCCGTAGGGGTTGTTTACGAGGATATCGATGCGTCCAAAGCGTGACAAAAAATCGGTAAATAGCTTTTCTACCTGCTCTTTGTCGGAAATGTCGCCAGAAAAGAATTCGGCCTCGCGGCCCATGGCTCGTACAAGGCCCAGTGTCTCATCGCCGTCTTCGTCGTGGTTCAAGTCATTAATGCCCACGTCGCAGCCTGCTTCGGCTAACGCCAAGGCGATACCGCGACCGATGCGGCGCTTGCCGCCTGTGACTAGTGCTTTCTTTCCTTCTAATGCATAAGCTTGCATAACGTTTTCTTTCTATTACGTGAGTGGTGCGATGTCTCTCTGGTGGACGTCGCGCGTATTGGGTTGATGTGGATTAGTTAGTCGAGTAGGTCGTCGATCATTTGCTCATCGTCGGCTAGCTGCGGGTGGCGGTCGTCTTGCAAAGGCAGATCGACAAATGCGCCGACCTGAGCCGATTGATAGGCGGCCGTAGTTAGTTCAGCTACGGCTACGCCATTTTCGATGCCGGTCTGTGGCTCGGCATCTTGCTCAATACATTCGATCAGGTGTTGGACGCAGCCGTCGGCGCCCGGGTAGTCGGTGTGTGCTACGTTAGTCTGTATGCCGTTGATGGTAAATGAGTTGCCTTCGACGCGCATGTGCTCGCCCTGGCAGACGACTTCGAGTGAGTTGGCAGCGGCCATACCCTCTTTTGTCACCTTGTTGCGCCCCGTGATGATGGTAGCAGTAAATCCGTCGTATTCGCACAGCAGGAAAGCCATGTCTTCCGTACCCAGATCTGTATAGACCTCCGGCCAGTAGGCTGTCTCCAAGCGGCTATATATGCGATTGGGCATTCCGTAGACTCCGTAGAGAAAGTCTACTGGGTGGCTGCCGAGGTTCATCAGCTCGCCCCCTCCGTTGATGCGTGGCTCGGTCGGGTAACTGATATACTGCATGAGGTCGCTATCTGGAAACTGGCGCACAAAGTGATGCGTATAGGAGACTACACGTCCGCAGTTGGGATTTTTCAGGCGTCTGGCTAGTTCGGCTGTGGTTGCATCAAAGCGCTGGGGATAGCTGAGGACGATCTTTACTGCGCTGGAATGGGCTGCTTCGGCAATCTCTCTCGCCTCGCGCACGGTGCGCGACAGAGGTTTGTCGACCAGCACGTGCTTGCCGCACTCGATCGCTTTCTTAATCAATTTTCTTTTGAGATAAAAGTCGGTAGCGATAGAGACGATATCGACGGCGGGGTCCTCTAATACGGCGTCGTAGTCGCGCACGCAGCGCACGCCGTAAGCCTGTTCCAACGGGTCGCCTTTGGCTGCTATGTGTTCGGCGGCAGCCACGATCTGACAGTCGGGCCGGCTGTGTAGAATGGGACCGAAGGTGTTTTGGTGTGCGCGATTGCCGATTAGGCCTATTCCGTAAGGCATGAAGATTCTCCAAGTGGGTGCTTCTGGTCTCTGGCTACCAATTGTTGGGCAGATAGAGCGCATTCATCATAGGAAAACAGACCTCGTTCGTCCATGCCTAAGCGCAGATCTGTTATATTTTGTTGTGCGTGCACGAGGCATGAGCGGTTTTATACGATGACCTACCTGTGTTTCAGACGGGGCTTTAGCGAGTGGATTTTAATAGAAGGTCTATGCCGTGAGTTCAAAGAAAAATAGAGTGCATAAAGAGGCTATTTCTGTCGGGGCTAAGTGGACTGCGTTACAACCGCAGCGGCGAGAAAAGCACTTTGTTGTTCATTCTCGCATGGAACGGGCCGATGGGCCAGTCGAAACGGTGCGGTTGGAAGCCGTGCGGACCCGATCGGTTTACGAAGTATCTGTTATGGAATTGACCGATGGGGCCTGTTGGCGTGTAGGTTGGCATTGATTTGCGGACTTGGCGTAATTGTACGGACTGCAGTTTGGCGTATGGCATCCTTTATGCGACCGTTACAATAGATATTTCCTTCACCAAACGGAGAGATAACGCATGAAAAGCAGGCGGAAAGATTTAGTGGAGATTTTAAAGGAGCACTCTCCTTTAGCCGGTAAATTGACGGACTACGAAATACTAGAGCTAGTGCATAAGATGCCGCTGAGAAAGTTCCGAGAAGGAGCGACAATTCTCAAACAGGGCGAGCCGGCGACTTCGCTCATGTTTTTAATTGAAGGAGCCGTGCACATAAACTATAAGGATCAAAATATCGCGCGCCTGCAGCCGGGGGCCATCATGGGCGAGGCCATGTTTTCTGAGCAGGGGGTGCGCATTGCGGATGCGATTGCAGTTGAGCCAACGGAAGTGCTGCTACTCAACTTTGAGATTTACGAATCGCTGCTGCGGGAAGATTCTACCGTGGCAATTAAGTGCAAAAAGATATTTGAAAAGCAGTATAAAGAAAACATCATTGCCAACGAACGATTCTTTACAAAAGATACGACTCAATACCTAGCTCTCGTTGCCCACAATGAGATGAAACCCATGCTGGTCAATTTTGTGCAGCGACACGCCAAGGTGGTTCGGAGTTTTCCGCTTGTTGCGACCGGTACGACGGGGAAATTGTTATATAAAGAGGCAGAAATTGTCTTGTCAAAAAAAGTAAAGTCTGGTCCTCTTGGAGGAGATCAGGCGATAGGGCATATGATATCGACGGGCAATATACGCGGTATCATCTTTTTTAGGGATCCTCTGTCTGCTCATGCGCATCACGCAGATATTGAGGCCTTGGGCCGACTGTGTGACGTATACCAAATACCATTGGCAACAAACCCTGCAACGGGCATCGCGGTTCTAGAATACCTCAGCGAAAATAGAGATAAAGAAAATCAGGAAACCAATCCGATTTTGGATCAATACAACGCACAGCAAGACCAAATAACGGGTCAATAGTC
>CAXGPR010000063.1:0-22447 GCA_964011675.1 uncultured bacterium | reverse complement strand
TTTTTAACTGGAAGACCAGTGTAAACTTCAGGCAAGCGAGGAAAAAATTCTTAACTATTTACCAGATTATCCTCAGTTTACGGATAGAGCCTGTTTTTTGGTTTCGTTAATTAGATCATCAACCGATTTTGCTGTATCGAAAATAAAGTGCTTAGTAGCTTCTTTTATAGCAGAATTGTTAAACTCTAAATCTGTCCAACAAGACTCTATTCCGTCGTCTCCGTAAAAATCGATAAATAACTCTAATTCTCTATCTCTTTCTTCACCCATCATCATTGCACCCAAACTTGCTATCCGTAGTAACCAGGTTTGGGAATCCGCCTTTTTGTAGTTCGCTGTCTTCTCAAGACATGCTTCATAGTTTCCAGCAGCATACAGACCCCAGACAATACATTCGTTTACTTCAGGGTCAGTAGGATCTAACTCCCGTGCCTTTTCCAACATACTAATACCTGTATCAAACTCACCGTTGAATATGAGAGACTCACCATAGTGAACAAGAACTAGTGGATTATTCGGGTTGAGTCCATAAGCTTCTTGGCCATGATGCAATGCCTGTTCAAAATCTTCGAAATGGGTAGACACAGCGCAAAGTATTCTATGGCAGTCCCAATCATGGTCTGTCAGGTTAGATGCTTCTTTTAGGGTGGAGAGAATTTTCTCCATTAATTCATCATTAGATTCAGAAAACCAACCTTTTGCTAGCCCACCTCCCCAAGTACAACAGCGTTCACAATAAGCTCTGCCATTACTCGGATCAATTTCAATAGCTTTGCTAAACATGTCGACCGCTATGTTAGCATCTTCCTTAGTTTTCATCCGTTTGTGATGCTTGCCTCTTAACAAGTATTCGTAAGATGTCATGTTCTCAGTCGGCTTGCGTTTTGCGCGTTTTAAGCTTGTGACCTCAATCTCGTTAAGAATTGTTTTCGACATTTTCATTACTATTTCATCTTGTATCTCAAACACATCATCTAAAGTCCTGTCGTATCTTTCGCTCCATATGGCATCACCAGTGTTCGCATCTCCTAATTCAGCGGAGATACGAACTCGATTCCCAGCAGATCTTATGCTGCCTGTTATTATATAACTCAGTGAATATTTTTGGGTAATCTCGTCAATGCTTGTCGGATTATCTATATAATCAAAGGTCGTATTTCGTGACATAATCTCTATCGAATTGATCATCGAAAGTTCAGTAATTATGTCGTCAGCAATACCCTCTATAAGAAAATCGTTATCCTCACTTTTATTAACGTTTCTGAAAGGAACCAACATCAACCTTGGTTTAGCAATATTTGATACTTCGATCCCACTTGTATGCTTTTCAGGAGAAAAATATTCGTTTGTCTTAATTGTTGAGGTAGGCGAAACATCGCCAGATAAGTTAGGAGGCTTAATTTGATATAATGGAAAATCGCCTTCTATGTTTTTCAATTGAGTACTGCCTATACTATCAATTACAACTTGAATACGTTTAACAATCTTTTCTTGCACATTCCTTGAGATCAATATGCTACCTGCTTCACATAAAGATTCAAGTCTTGCAGCTACGTTAACGCCATTTCCATAAACGTTATCACCTTCAATTATCACGTCATCTAGGTGAATTCCCACTCGAAATAACATCCTCGAATTTTCTGGAACTTCACTATTTCTTTGATGTAACATCCTTTGAAATTCAATGCCAGCATTTACAGCATCGACGACACTGTTAAACTCCGCTATTACTGAGTCACCTGCAGTATGAAATATCCGCCCGCCATTTTCTTCAATAGTCGGATCAATAATCTGACGGCACATTTTAATGTTTTGCAGTGTTAACTCTTCATGTTGATCCATCATTTTACTGAAGCCGACACAATCTGTAGCCAAAATAACTGCAAGTCTTCTAGTTAGTTTTTCGGTTACATGCTCCATATATAAAATTGTATCTCCTTGTTTTAACCCAACTTTCATAATTGCTACACAATGAAACTATACCTTGAAAGTGAGCTTCCTACGGTCAAAGTAAGCATATACAGACCTTATGCGTATTCTCCGAGAGGAACCAACAATTGATCAACTAATTCTTTACCTGATCGCATTAGGTCATGCATATGCACATAACGAAACAAAGAATTGCGTCCAGTCAAATGCAAGTTATCAAAGTGTTGGAAATAATCAACTAATCGATCAACATGTTCAGAGAAACCTACTTCAAGAACAGGATAAGCAAAAGGCAATCTAAACATTTGGAAACATACCACTTCTCTTTCTTTTAGTACCTGTACACCCTGCAAAGCTTTCCATACAGTATTACGCACAGCTTCGGAAGGCATAGACCACATCTGGTCATGGTCGAAACAGGGACATTCGATTACAATAGCAGTCTGTCCCTCAGGTGCCATGAAAGAACTGCGATTTTTAGGTTCATAAATACGCGTAAAAGGCAATTCTGCATCCGGAAAATAGAGCGAGGCATTGGGCGAAAATCGTGTCCGATCCAACCCAAAAACACACAGAATTAAATTGCGATATTTAATCGCATCTGCCGCTTCAAGAAGTTCTGTAGGCGGCGATGGATCAAGGATTTTAGCAGACAGCGTAAGCGGCAAAGTGTTTACCACCGTCGAGACTTCTACCTCTGTATCGTCGTTGATTAAAATACGGTCAATACGTCCACCACTATGAAGAAGCTTACTCACTCGACTCTCAGTATGTATACGACCTTTACCAATCGCTTCATACATTGCATCCGCGACCATACCAATACCATACTTAGGATAGAGAAAAGAACCGTCAATGTGTTCGGGGCGGCTTCTCTTCCCAAGCAATATCTCGCGTATGAAATTAGCCAAATCCAAACCTTTTAAGCGCCCACCAGAAACTTCTTTAGAAAGCGTATGAGGATCTACTCCCCACAACTTATGAGAATAGTTGAGTAGAAATAAATTCGCTAACGTCGGCCCGTACTGATTCAAGGCAAAAGAGCCGAAAGTATCTACTGTCTGCTTACGCGGCTTGACTACATTCTCATAAGCAATCTGCAACAGAGTTTTTGCATCTAACTGATTCACTAAATTGGCTAACTGCAAAGGAAATCGAAAAAAATTACCTTCAGAGTAAATCTCGCTAGGTGCCGAGACTTCGAATAGATCATCACCAAGCATATTTCTGATCTCATCCGTAATTTCCGCATCTTTATCGTGAACACGATGAGCGCCAGTATCAAATAGGAAATCACCTAATCGCAACGTACGACAGTTGCCCCCCGGTTCGGACCCCGCTTCATAAATTGTAAAATCCAAACCGCTCTTCTGGGCATAGTAGCCAGTAGACAAACCCGCCGGTCCTCCACCCAGGATATGAATGCCATCGCTTTTGCTGCTTTCAATATTCATATACAGAAAGCTCCGACCACATGCGATTCACGTAAGGGTTATGGTAAAAAGTACGTTTCGATTGCGGTATCTTGTTGTTAAGTGGACTTCCAATAACTACGAGTTGCATTGAATCTTCCGTCTTTTCAAGTCGAGATAGATCATCGCGACTCTCTATAGGAATAAATACAGCTTTTATACCTTGAGCCGCTAAGTAATATTTAATCAAAGGAGTGGACGCAACATGCAGATTTTGGTCGTTCATATCATTTAAATAGTTATATACCTGTGCAATAGCGGATGGCTGTTTATGCTGTATCACTAGATGAAGTGTCGCATACGAATAGCAACTAAGGAAGCACAAAGCGACTAACTGAAAGAGCCTTTTACGCAAATTCAATTGCGCTATCAAATAGGCCGGTAACAGGGATAATATAGGCAACAGCGGCAACACATGGCGACTTTTGTAAATGACGTTTTGAAAGAAAAATATCCAAGCCAAATACAGCACACACCCCCAAAAAAGACTGTTTCTCAACGAGGTCTTATTGAATCTATCAACAAGATCTTGCCAACACATAGCTATCATACCCAACAGCATAATAGCAGCACCCATCGTTGCCCAATGTCTTCCCAACCAATAAAGACCAAATCCATCTGCCCACAATCCTTCAAGCAAATTCGTCGCTCTCAAAACATAGTCAGGTTCGGTAGTGACCGTACCGCCAAATTCGCTGAAGTGACCCGCGGTTTGAACCTGACCTGCGACGACCAGAGAATCCCAGCCCGTTATGTATACAAGCGGGATCAACCAAGCTACAATACCGGCTATACTAGCACCGAGCAACCGCCACTTATGCTTCGAAATCCATAGAGACCACAACAAAGAAGGCAATATGAACGGTGCGTAAGATAGCCGGACTCCCAACAGCAAACCCGCAATAAGAAAGCCTATTTGCGCAGTCATATTGTTTCTTTTGGAAACAAAGAAACAAGCAGATAGACACAATGCAACACCAAGCAAGTCAGGCATATAGCGATTCGCCATAAGCCACAACAATGGATTGAAAAAAAGTATAAACGCCAAGGACAAACCAAACGATTCAACGACTTTTATCCGCACTATTTCGAGTGTGAAGTATATAATAGCAAAGGTCGCCAGCCCTCCTACCAACGAAAAAGAGAGAGCATAACGACCCGCAACGAAATAAAAGACCTTAACGATAAAACAGAATACTGGATAAGCTGGAAAGTGAGGCTGCATCTTGCTTACATCGTAATCCAACACTCCCAGAGCAAACCGTAAACTATCTGGATCTTCTATGTAGTAGATAGTGCCAAAAAGGCGAGAAGCCAGGCAAAGGAATAACAGTAAAGCCCAAGTTTTTCTTTCGTTCAAAAACAAATCCTTCACAAAGAAGGCCGCCTCAAATTACTACTACTTTGAGACGGCCTTCTTTTAATGCAGCGCCGCTAAAATATATGAAGGAGCCCTTAATCTTATATATTTTACCAGTTTGCTACGTCTGCAGCCGCAAAGCCATAAGCACTCTGCAAAATACCTTTAGCACTGTTAAGATCAGCCACAGCCTTGTTGTATGCCGAGCTGCCAGGTGTTGCACGATTAGGTGCCGTGCCCATAAGGCTGTGCAATTCGCGCAGCTGAGAATCAGAAATAAGTTTGAAAGGACTGGTCTGCAAACCAATCGCATATCCCTTCATCTCTGCCCAGTGCTTGTTGTGGTCCTTTTCGCTATAGTCACTTGTTCCAATCTTAGCCATGTCTCCAAGCGAGTCATTTATGTAGTGAACTACGGTAGCAGCGATGACCTTTTCCATACCATTGGCTGCCGTAATCTGATGAACTTCAATGTCTGCCTGATCGCCTTCAGCAGTTATCAACGCACGTCCCGTAAGGAAAGCATCAAAGATCTCTTTAGTTAAATCTAAACCGGTGGAAGAGCCTATATCTCTTTTAGCAGCACCAACTGCAAGAGAAAAGTTATACTCTTTATTAAAGTCAATTCTACCATCACCGTTAGTGTCTTTGCTACCTTTTCCCTTTATATCCGCATCCGAGTACGTGTTATAATCTTGGGCGGCGCCAAAGTAACCAAAAGCTTCATCCCAATAGTGTTCCATATCAGTATAAGTTTTGCCTTCTTTTGCTGCAGAATTACCCTTATCAAAAAGCTTTTTCAGGTAATTTCCTGTCGCCTGATAGTAAGGTACTGTTCCAATCAAGACCTTATTGATCATTTGACTAAGATCTAGTCCATCATCTGTCGTATACACTGCAGGAGTACCCAACTTATTAGGATCTTGAGAGTTGTCAGCTATTATTTGAATCCACTCTCTTACTTTATCGTCAGCCGTTTTTCCTGGATACTCTATAAGAGTTTCCTTATAAATCTTACCATTCAAGTTCTTTCCTGTTGAGATGGAAGAATACTTCGATTCCAAAGCAGCACTACCATCTTTAGGTTTGGTAAGAGTCGTCATATTGTAAGAATCATCATGAGCGTAGAATTTTAGCATATCTTCAGCGGTTGCCGGCTGCGCTCCATCCTTACCCAAAGCATCTGTGAAAATTTTCAAATCTTGGAGTAAAAGATTTCTAACAGTCTGACCTGTATACACAACACTGCTTTGACCTGCCGTAAACCTGCTCTCAAACTCGTAGACAGATGGAACGTTAACGGAGCTGCTTCCGCTGCCACCGCTGCTGACCGGATTGTCGTCGTCATCGTCGCCACAGGCAAACAAAGCAAACGATGCAAGAAATATGCTATGCTTCCAATTTAAAAGTTTTGCGATTTTCCTCATGATAATTTCCTTTCAGTGAGGTTTTGTTCTCTCGTATAAAAAAATATTTTTAGCATTTTATTTCTTTTTGAGGTGACGATTTTCTTAAAGTTTGAATTTCATGCTAAAAAATTATCCGAGGAACTGGTTTAAAAATTGCCTTTTATCCCTACGTTAATCTGTCGTCTAGGTCCTACAAGAATTCCGGAACTAAGATATGGCTCATCTTGGCCAGGGGCAGAATGAAGCCTCGAGCCAATATATACTTCGTCAAGAACATTTTTGGCTGCAAAGAATAAATTCCAATCAGAAAATAATCCGTACTCAGCACTCAAATTCGCAACAGAATATGCCGGCACTGGTCCCTCGTTACCTCTTTTGGAGGTCTCTTTCACATTCTCAAAGTCCGTATATACTTCATCTACATATTTTAGGTCACCTCGAATACGCAAACCGAAATTGGTCTCTTTTGACAAACCAACTACTAAAGTGTGCCTAGGTGCGTAGGGCAGCTCTTTCCCCTTCAGACTGATAAGATCTCTGCCAGCTTGCGTCTGAGATGGTATCACACCGCTCGTTATCTCGGTCTCTAAATAGGTGTAAGCTAAATGCAATTCCGGCATCAGAGAAAGTAAGCTTGAAAGGTTGTAAGATAAACCAACCTCAACACCTCTGGTATTAGCTTTTCCCAAATTGTTGAAAGCCGTTCCACGGCCGGCTGCAACTAAGTCTTCAATGTTAATCATGAAGACCGCTGCTTCCAGACTTCTATTGGACTGCCAGGACCGAATACCTGCTTCTACATTCCAGCTCTTCTCAGACCTCAAGTCTAAACCACCAGCATCTACATTTCCGCCGAAGCCAGTGACCTTGAGCGTTCCACTTGAAGGAGGAGTATAACCGCGATGTATGCCGGCAAAAAAGTTATATTGACCCGCTTTTAAGTTTGCCCCCAAACCTGGTAGCAAGACTGCAGACACCTTGTCCAAAAACATAGAGCCCTGCAAGCGATCTACACGCCCCTGACGGAACACTTCGAAACGCAACCCCGGATCAACAGTTAATTGGCCTAATCTCACACTTTCTTTTGCAAACAGCGCGAGTGCTGCGGTCTCGTAATGATGGCTCTGGAAAAGATTTAATTTCTCATACTCGGCAGTGGGATCCACTCTTTCCTCAACGGGTACGCCAGTGTAATATACCCCACTTCTCGAATTTGGTCTGTTTCCTTGTTTCTTATCATCTATGAATCGTTCCCAGTGAGCTCTAACACCAAACTCTGCCTGAGCCGACTTACCCATAAAACTGTGTTTAAGTGTGTATCCTTGTTCCAAACCACCCACATAAAAATTTCGCAAAATACCTAAATTATTTTCCCCACCTCCAGTACGAACAAACTCCCCCTTCAACATTTCTAACGAATTCGCAGCTTCCCCATCTAGATTTGCAAAAATATCATTTTCACGCCACCACTTACGATCAAAAACATTCATGTAAGCTTTTGTGTTACCAACCAGATTCGCTGATATCTGGTTGGTATAAATCATATCCAGAGAAGCCCGAAACACCTTAAAGTTGTCATATTTTTTAGGATTAAAACTTGGAGAGTTTTGAAAAGAGTACTCTGTCAAACCGGTGTACGTTGCATCCGAATCTTCAAAATTGACATTTGCCTTTAGATAGACAATTCTTTTATCTGAGAGCTGAAACTGTGACTTAACCGTACCATTTAACTGCATAAAAGCATTGTTATCTCGAAAACCATCTCCTCTCTTATAAAGCGCTTGTATATCAGTAGTCTTTTCACTGCCACCAATACCACGCTTCTCTATAAAAGCACTGAAATAACCGTTACTGCCTCCCGTAATTTGACTCGACCATGTGTTCTTACCATCAGGGCGCCGAGTAATGTAGTTAATTACCCCACCCATGGTCTGAGGGCCAAACCTAATTGAAGAACTGCTCTTTACGACCTCCATTGCCGATATTCGCTCTGCCGGAGGATTATAGTAAACGTTGGGATATGTATAAACAGCCGGCTGGATGGGAATACCATCTTCCAGTATCAAAACGCGAGAACTTCTACGTGGGTTGAGACCTCGTATGCCGATACTTAACCGAGAATTACCAATGCCATCGTCTGCAAAGCCATTGACGCCAGGAACCATCTCGAGTAGCTCTTGCGTACCTATTGGCTTCAAGAGTTCAACAACATCACCCCGTAGTTTGGACACCGTTCCTGTTCTGCGTTGATTAACAACGTCAGATTCACCAATAATTTCTGTTGGCGGCAAACCTATGGGGTTACTCTTCAATTCCACTAAAAACAGAGAGGCGCCGTCTCTCATTCCACTAAGATCTGAGGCAAAATCGTGATAACCGACTAAACTCACGACCAAACGCCCTGCATCTCTCTCATCTGAGACGGCTACGGAGAAAGTACCATCAGACTCAGTAGTGCTACCGTAACGGGCTTCCCCGGAGTACTCAATTCTAACCACGGCTCCGTATATTGGTCGCTTAGTTTCCTGATCAACGACTTTGCCTTTGACGAAAGTTAAAGTTTCATCTTGAGCGAGAGTTTCCCCAACGAACGCAGAACTCGCCAACAAACACGATGCAAATGCTAAGATTAACTTGTGTATCATGATTAATAATCCGCGTTTCTGTTCAAAACAATTCTGGGTTTGGATCATTTTCTTCACTACCGCGTTCCTCATCTCCAGGCAACGCGCTCAACCCGTAACTTCCTTTTTCTTCTTCTACTGGCTGTGGTGACAAAAGCGGATCGCTTTCACAGCCAGCGATAAGACCCCAACACACAACATTTACTATTGCCAGTACTTGTAGTTTATTTACAATTCTCGACATACTCAAAATGCCTCATGCTTTGTGAACGTTCGCCATACACATGTTTTATAAAAACAAACCTGTGTGCCAAACATAGACCTAGCTGATGCGCTATCGATTTTCTGATGTGTCATCGGCCTTGTTGTTTGGCATACCAAACAGGTTGTAGGTAAGATAAACTAGCGGTATATTGCCGTCAACTCTTTTTTTACTTCTGATTCAGATCATTTCTGTGCTTGACGGTAAAATAGAAAGGAGTAAAAACTATGCGTATAGTCGTTACAGGAGCTGCAGGTTTTATTGGGTCTCATTTGTGCGAAAAACTGGCAAACATAGGTCATCAAGTCACAGGCATAGATTCTTTTAACGAAAATTACCCTGCTCCTATAAAAGAGCGAAATGTAATTCAAATGGTGCACTTAGGCGTTAAAGTCGAACGTCTAGACCTTGTTTGTGATCCGTTACAGGCCGTGTTATCAAACGCAGATATGGTTTATCACCTCGCCGCTCAATCGGGGCTTTCTTCTCAGGCATCTCCGGAAGTATATCAACGCAATAACCCACTTGCCACGGAGACTCTCCTAAAGGCATGTTCCGCGCTTAGAGTCCCGCCATTTTTCGTTCATATTTCAACATCATCTGTGTATGGAAAAAGCGCTACTGGAACCGAAACTGCTGTCGCCAAACCCATCTCTGATTATGGATTCTCAAAACTCGCTTCTGAACAAATAGCCTTGTCCTATAGTCATAGAAACAAGGTTCTGACGTGTGTAATGAGATTATTTTCCGTCTATGGACCACGCGAGCGCCCAGAGAAATTGTTTATGAAATTGATGAATCACATCGTAAGAGACGAAGAATTTCCGCTCTTTGAGGGTAGTCTGAATCACAAACGATCTTTTACCTACGTAGACGACATCATAGCAGGTCTCGTAGCAGTCATCGATCGCCGTAAAGAATGCATAGGAGAAGTTTTCAATATAGGATCGGATACGAATACAACTACGGGACAAGGTATAGCCATTGTAGAAAAACTCTTGAACCGAAAGGCAAGAATTAAGACTCTACCACCGCGTCGCGGAGATCAACACCATACATATGCTCAAATTGGCAAAGCGAAGTCTATTTTGGGATACACACCAAGAACCTGTTTGGAAGAAGGACTTTCAAAACAAGTTGCATGGCACGAAAAGATCTCAAGGGGATAACACATAGCACATAGCATAGAATTGTGACAATGGAAGGTATAATTGCCAGAGCACCATCCCATTCGCAAATATGACCGACCCGTCTATAGATCTCCTAAAAGGACCTATCAACACAGACAATTGCCGCGTAAAAGCGGGACCATCCCGGATCCCCAAACAGTGAAAAGAAAACAAATTACGCCAACACGTACAAGTTTACTCTGGCATAAACAGCGCAAATCACCCCTGTCACATTTGCATATGACAGGGGTGACTAACGAATACTACTTTTGCCTTCTACATCAAGTGACGGAGAGGTCGGCAAGGCATATTTGTCTTGGCTATATTTACAGGACCGATCTGGCTACCTGTTGATCAACATTACGAACCTGGACCTGATCACCAGTCACGGAAAAATCGTTAGACAAGGTTTCAAGGGCGCTATTAGCATTATCGAGAATTTCTGTCCACTTACGTATTTCCAGCAAAAGATCAGAGTGTTCACCAATACCAACAGAATTATTGAAGTATAACTCTAATGTTGCTAACGCTTCAGACCTCTTAGCCTTGTAATGATCAATAGATGCGTTATAAAAGTTGCTCATAAGGCTTTTCCTTTGAATGAATTTCAAAACGTAATATTTGCTTCACCCAAAGATATATACTGAATCACAAAAGTCAATACATAAACTCATTAAAAACAATGTTTTATGAGCTTTACAAATGAATATAAACGGCAACTTTTGCACTACATTTCATACGTAAGTTAACCATCTCAAACACATGTTCGAAATTGGTAACATAAGTCTAAATATACTTAGATTATAAAAGATACGATCAAATCGCTTTTCTTTATGAAAAGCACAAATAATATGTATGAGAGGTTAATTCACTACATTCTACAGGTACAAAAGAGTTGTGTGCGAGAATTTCATAAACGCCAGTTTATGTTGCAACGAGCATCTTAAAGAAAGATTTAAATGCAGAAACGATACTTCAAAATACCCTAAGAATACAGCACTTATCAATAGATAACATAATTAATCGTTAAAATTCAACCTGGACGTCATATGATAAAATAACTCCCCACAAATAGCTTAATATTTGGAAATATCGCTTCACATAAGGCAATTAAGAAACTTAGTTAAAGGTCAGGTTATATGTTAACTATCCCATAAATTCCAATATTTATACATTTGAAGATCGTCTCAAACAAAGCAACAAAATTTTTTTCACAACCAAGTTACCACTTCTTCTAATGCCGGCCGGCTTCTTTCTGATGGAAGTTCACTCGCAGTACCAACATAAATAAATCCAAGAAACTCATCTTCTTCTTGTAAACCAGATACTTTTTTTACTTCCTCATTGTAATTAGGCCATTCTGAAAGCCATTGAGCGTGGTAGCCTAGAGCGGATGAGGCAATCAATATGTTCTGACAAACTGCACCTCCTGAAAGGATCTGTTCCCATTTGGGGATACGAGATTCTTGCAGTTTTGTAGTGACAACCAACAGTAAGGGAGCCCGATTCGGCCTATCATATTCTGTTTGAATTTGTTCAGGTGTCGCTTCAGGGTTATCACGCTTAAATACATCTCCCCATATTTCCCCCAATTCCTTACGTGCGTCTCCCTTGACAACTTGTATTCGCCACGGGGCTAACTTTCCGTGATCGGGAACCCGCGTCGCGCATCTCAATATGACTTCTAATTCTTCTTCGCTTGGACCAGGATCGATCAACTTTCTTGCGACTAAAGAGCGTCTGTTTAAGAGAAGTTCGATCATATCGTGATTTTTTCCCGAATTCATTCCATGTGCCTTTCCTAAAATTTGTGAGATAAAGAAATTACAATTGTACAACTACATGAAAAGTGTAAAAAGTTACAAAGGCTAACGAGATTAGACAATTTTTTCGATTCAGAATACTCAGAAAAGTTTACGTCAAAATTAACAGTACTAGTCAATACAACCTAAAGGTTTAATTCATAATACTTAAGTTTGGCTATTGATACAAAAGTTTTTTTTCACTTACTTTAGTGTGAATCTATAAACAAAATGTGACACAAATGTTTATGTGACTTTCTTATTCTCACTGCGCACCTCAAAAAAAGACATAAAAAACTGTTTTTAAAGGATATAAGTATATGAATTTATGGACAGCTGTATCATTGACAATTTTAATCTTTTCTGCAGTTGGGTGTTCGAATAGGTCATTAGGCGGCGCGGTCTCACAAAAGACGACCACCGAAACGGTCTTACCCAAAAGTGAATATGTATTTGGTTGGCTGGATTACCCTCTTTCATTAAAGCCTGTTAGAGGAGGTATGACAAAAGGAGTACCAGTAGTGCTTGACACTATGCCTAGCGCCCATTGGGCTTCTCTACAGGAGCCACACGAAACAATATTGGAGCACGATCAGGCTGCGATTAGAGCTCTGTCGGGAAGTTACAGAGTTTCTTTCGATTTTTTAGAAACCTTAGTTTTTCCGCCAAATCATGGCCCCGCACAACCTTACAGATCTTGGGCGACAGAAAAAGTTTATTTAGTGGAGGAGCGAACTGGTTACGTCGAATTGCAACACATACTGGTTATGTTTTTCAAAGATGAGTCTGACGAAATACAAGGACCTATGGTGATGAAGCACTGGCGACAGAAATGGGAATATGAACCTGAAAGTATGTTCTCTTACGTAGGAAATAGAATTTGGGAGAAAAAAGACCTAAAATCATCCGAAAAAAACGGTAAGTGGGTTCAAACCGTTTATCAAGTTGATGATACCCCACGATATGCATTGATAGGTGAATGGAATCACTTCAAATCGCACTCGGAATGGAATAGCAACTATGGATATAGACCATTGCCTCGCAGAGAACGTTCTGTCAGAAGCGATTATAATGTCCTTGATGGAAAAAACCGCATAACAGTAATGTCTAACGGATGGGTTCACGAACAAGATAATCTGAAACGTGTAGTTAGTGATTCAGATTCAACAGTTCTTTCGGACGTCTTTGTAGCTCGTGAACTTGGCATAAATAGATATGAACACATAACCGACTTTGACTTTTCTGCCGGCGACGATTACTGGAATAGTACTTCTGACTTTTGGTCTGTAGTTCGAGATGAGATAAAAAACCGAGTCGAATCTCAAGAACGAATTCATGTCGCAACAAGTTGCGAAGACCAGATATCATTCATGATGTTTTTTAGTTATGCTTCGGCTTACAGCGAAGGTGAGAGCATCGAGCAATCGCGTTATAAAGTCAAAAATGCAATAGACTGCTTATCATCTAACGCGCAATAGGGATCTAAGTAGTTTGCCAGAAAATACATACTAGCAAGTACGTTTCGTACTACTCTTCTATAATTTTGCAAAAGCAACATGTTAGCAATTAGCTACGCCTCCTTATTGAGCCAAAACTCAACCTTGTGATCTATATCACATTCGGGTACGACAAACTCTTTTATCTTTGTTTAGATGTAGGTAATTTATCATGATTAAGGAAACCTACCAATTACGTCTCGACTACTATGCCCATCGGAGGCGCAACGTAATGTTGCGAAACCACCTTGTCTACTCGAAAAGACCTTTTACAACTTCCACTCACCCGACATGAAATCGAGTGCATTTTATCTTGGAGAGAAGACGTATTCTGGCCAGAGGAAAGGCAGCTTCTAAAAAAGCTTGAACGTGCAGTGGAAAGCGGTGAACAGCCAAAAGTTAGTAAGGTTCTCCTGAAAGTTCTTTGGGCATGGGCTGAAGAAGAAATGGGAGGACACTTAGGACGCCCCGTACGTAATACCGAACTCCGCGCTATAGCGGCTAAGTTGGAACCATTACTTCAGTAACGCTTCTCGCCTTTTTCAGACGCTTCTTTTACGACGTGCGGCGCAAAGACGGGGGGCAGCCTTTAACGGCTTGTCCCTCGTTTTTATCTGTCCCAACAAGCGGACCGAGTACTTCTTTCTCCTTGCCCGTATAAATGGGATGCACCATTTATCATTCCTCCATCCATATTACTGAGGCTCACATAAACTTAGATTTTATAAGGCTGCGTCGTTAATAAGATGATTATATTGGATTTTTCAGTCGCAGTGCATAGTGCGCCTTCTAATCGGGATCCCCACACTTTGTCACATGTTTCTATTAACAATCCACTAAATCTATTCAAATACAATTGAGGAGGTGTCGCCATGAAAATTATCAACATTGAGGCGTTTCCGGTTTACCCTCAGTTTGCCAAGCGCAATCAGGACAAATTAGTGCGATTTAAGGGTATTAATCATCGAACTATTGTCAAAATTGAAGCGAGCAATGGAATTACAGGCTACGGAGACTATCGCCAAGCACCACCGTCAGAAGCTGAGATGGAACGACTAGTCGACCGGAATCCCTTTGACTTTATACATAACGACCTGCACATGGCGATTGGAGGCGCATTGTTCGACCTAATGGGTAAGCATCTAGAGATACCCGTATATAAGCTATTAGGGCAAAAATTGCGGGAGCGAGTGCCAGTGGCTGCATGGTCCCGTCCGGCGCCGCCTGATGAACTGGCAGGAGAGATTCAACGAGCAAGCGCGGAAGGATATCGAATATTTAAAATGCACACGTGTGAGCACTACGACGTATTCGAACAAAACCGGGCCGTAGAAGAGGTAGCTCCAGACGGCTTTTCTATGCAATGGGACTTTAACTCAAACCGAGACTTGGCGACGGTGCTCCCGATTGTAAAGAAGCTCGACAAGTCGCGCGTGGTAGGATTTATTGAAGATCCGCTCGTGCGCTCAGATGTTGAGGGATGGCGTCAGTTACGTGCACAAACCGAAGTCCCAGTAGTGATGCACATACCCGTGTTGGGTGGCCTGCAGGAAATGGTGCAGGGCATGGCGGACGCTTTTATCGTTGGCGAGTACTGTGGTGGATTAGGCGATGCTTACACTCGAGGATTAGCCTATGGCAAGGCCAATGTTCAAACGGTCATACAGCTAACGGGAGGAACGCTGACAAAAGCTATGGCGATGCATCTGGCCGCGGTATTGCCGACGGCTGGGCACTCGATTAACCTCGATGATCAGTATGAAGAAGATGTGGTCGCTAAGCGCTTAGAGATTGTCGAGGGGTGCTCACCCGTACCCGAAGAGCCTGGATTAGGCGTAGAAGTGGACGAAAACTTACTGCAGGCGCTGATCGGTAGAGAAATACCGGAAATCCCTCGTCACGTGGGCGTACTAACACTACCGCAGGGGCACGTTATGTATACGCCTTCACTTCCTTCAGTTAGCCAACTAACCGGGTTTTCTGAGGGCACGGTTCGCGGACTGCATTTCGAGATTTGGGAAGACGATGGTTCAGATGCATTCGCGCGGATCAACCAACGATTAGAATCCGAGGGACCATTTATTGAGACGCATCACAGTCCGTAACAGTCTTAGAAATAGTTTTGAAACCTCATGCTCTCCAATAAGAGATTGATCAGACAGGCGCAACGATCATCGTAACAAAGACGAATACAGGATTGTAAGGCAATAACCGAAAGACGCCTGCTACTTCCACGGCACTTCCCCCACCTCTGGCTCTTTCACGTATAGCCCAGCTCCTTCGCGTCGAGCAAAGGGGAAGTTGCTCTTTCGCTGCGGTGGATGGTTCTGCAGTTGGCGCAGGGCCTCCTCGTCTACCTCGATCCCGAGCCCCGGCTTATCACCTAACACGATGAATCCATCTTCAATTGTATTATCGAAGTGTAGACAGTGCTCTCGCCCGGGATCCACTACCTCCATCGCTAAGTGATTGGGGAGGGCCGCAGCCAAATGCGCCATGTAGTTTGCCTGACAATTCATCATCGATACGGGCAATTCGTATGCGTAGCACAGATTAGCCACCTGCCGACATCCCGTAAAGCCCGTCGTCGCCGTCGAAACATTGACGATATCCACCGCCTCGTTGTGGATCAACGGATACACTTCGCCGATGCTCCTGAGATTTTCGGCCGTAGCTACCGCCGCTTTGATTCGGCGCGATACACTAGCCAGTCCCTCGTAGTCCCAGCGCCGTGCCGGCTCTTCAACCCACGTGATATCGTAGTGTTTCTCGATCTCGTGCATGCAGTGCACCGTCTGTTTAGGCGACCAGTATTCGTTTACGTCGACCATCAGCTGTGGCCGGTCAGAAGCCACTGATAGCGCTTCACGCATAATGCCGATACGCCGTAGATCAGCGGTCATATCGAGTCCAATCTTTAGCTTACCCCCATCGATGCCGTGCTCGGCCATACGCCGGTAAAAGGCGAACAGCTCATCGTCTGACAGACAATAGCCAATACCGCTAGCATAGGCTTTCGTCCGCCCTTCCAATGCACCGAAGGTTTGCCACAGAGGCTCTTGGGCTATCTTGGCTTTCAGATCCCAAAGTGCGATATCAATCGCGGCAATCGGCCCACCGGAGGCCACCAGTCCCCCCTTATGCACATAATCGACCATTTTGCGCCATAAACCGATGACTTCGCGCGGATCCTCACCCTCCAACAGGTGAAAAAACTGCTCTATATCGCCTCCACCAAAAGCAAGACCAGAGATACCCTCGTCGGTCTCAATCCACAGCAGACTCGCCGGCATCAAGTCATCGCCGATGGGATTATTAGCGTCAGCGATGGACCGATCCATCTGCATAACATAGTTTTCGATGCGATATCCTGTTATCTTCATGCCAAAACTCCTTTAGCCGCTTCAGCCCGTTCGGCCTGCGTGGGTAAAACTTCGTATAAACCCGCACCCGGACGACGTCCAAACGGACTGGGCCCGCTGCCTGCCGGTATAACATCAACCCGCTTTTGCTCCAGCGCCTCGCGATTAATTTCGAGCCCTAAACCGAGGCGATCACCCACTACGACCCATCCATCTACGACTTCAATATCCGACGTGAATATCCCGTCTCTGACCACTGGATCGGGCACTTCCAACGTCATAAAGTTGGGCATTACCGTAGCTAAATGCGCATGAATGAGCCCGGGGGATCCCCCTAGCGTAATGGGTAGCTCGTAGCCGAAGGCCGCATCGGCAATCTGCAGCGCGCAAGAAATTCCGGTCATTCCGTAACTAACCTGAATCACGTCGGCGGCCCGATGCTGGAAATACGGCAGGAAATCGCCGAGCGTGTCGAGGTTTTCCCCCGCACACACAGCCGTTCGTACGCTCTCCTTGACACGCCGCAAGCCTAGATAATCCCAGCGACGCGCAGGCTCTTCAATCCAGGAGATAGAGCAGCGTTCCTCCATCTCTGAAACCTTACGAATCGCCTGTTTAGGCGACCAGTATTCGTTGGCATCGACATAGAGCATTGGGGCATCGGTCCGCTCTTTAAAAACACGCTCCATCATCTCAAGCCGGCGAAGATCTGCGTCCTGATCTAAACCCACCTTGAGTTTGGCATGGCGAAAGCCATACTCTTCGGCCATCTGCCGATACCAAGCCTCTATATCCGCATCTGACATGGGTAGTCCAATATCGCTGGCATAACAGTGTATCTTTTTTTTTGATCCGCCCAAAGTCTTCCACAACGGCTCTCCGTTTGCCTTTGCCTTGAGATCCCATAGCGCCATATCAAGCGTCGAAATAGCATCGTTTATTAGCCCGTCGTGGCCGCCTTTAAAATGCTTATCGACCATGCGTTTCCACAGGCCCTGCACTCGGCGCGGATCTTGTCCCACAAGTAATTGCTCAACCATCGCCTGCATCTGTGGGCGCACACCAGCACCGCCTAAACCAATGCCCGTCAAGCCTTCATTGGTATGCAGTTCTACAAGACACCCGCTGCCTTTAACTCGACCTGCCGGCGAGTTAGCGTCGCCCATACGCCGATCTTGGTTAAAGACGTAGAGCGTGCTTTCCATATTGGTAATTTTCATAGTATCACACCGCCTGTTTCACTTTCTATCTTAACCATGCATGATGCAGCCTTTCCCATCAAACAGTCTTAAGCGCATCTGTCACTTTATACCAATCTATCTGATGGATGCTCCATCACCCCTGTAATCGAAACGAGTTAAAAGGTGTTTTCATAAACGACATCAGCTAGCGAAAGTCGATTGGGCTTGGGCCAGGGTTCTTTTAGACCTTTACCGATTGCAACCATCGGTCCCATGACGTGATCTGCCGGTAAGTTTATCAACTGGGCTACCCCATCTAGGTCAAAACCAACAATAGGGCAGGATTGATAGCCTAAATCCAATGCTGCAAGCATGAGGGTTTGCATCACCATCCCTATAGATCGCTGCGCTTCTTCGCGCTGAAATAGTTCGCCTCGATGTTCGTGAAATGACACCATTCCGTTTACCATGCTCTCAGCAACTTCTCTTGGGGTATTCTCCCAGTTTTTTTCTGTCCCCTTCTGCCATGCTTTCGTATCTGCGGTGAACAGAACGAGAAGCGAGGCATCTGTAACTTGGGGCTGGCCGCCCGCAAACTCTTCTCTTACCTTTAATCGCAGCGCCGGATCGCGCAGTATTACAAGACGCCAATGCTGAATATTAAAACTACTTGGGGCTTGGACAGCTGCTTCAAGTAGTTTTTTTTCTTCACCATTTGTGAGTACGTGATTCTTATCATAGTGCTTAATTGAGCGCCTTCGATATATAGCATCGATTAAATCCACAACATTTTTTCCTTACATATATTTTTGCTAAATGTTTTTGTTCAGTTAGCTATACATAATCAGTGTCTGGAAAAACCAATCAGATAAAGTTTCAAACTGAAAAAATATCACATAAATTGAATTTCTTAAACACTCAACCTAAAAAAAATGACAGCAGATAGATCGGTCTATGCTTTCAATAAGAGAAACTAAACGTGGAAAACGAACATTAAACGTCCAACTTGGACAACCATATCTTTACCTTGATCACCATGTAATATCACATTTTTCTAATACCTCAGAGTATGTCAGTGACGGCGTGGAAATACGCGATTTACTTCTCAGAATCGGAGGCACGCTTGTTATTTCTTGGGCACATATTTTTGAACTTTTTGGATTAGATAATGAAACCGCATATTGTAAATGCCGAAACTACCTAAAATCTTATGGTAGCAATTTTTTCATGATCGACAGTGATCCATTAACAGTTATTAAAAAAGAGAAACAATGGAAGCCAGGTAAGGAGCACCCGGCCTTGCATGAAGAGCTTTTGAAGATTTTGCCTAACAATTGGGATGGCGAATCCCAAGTTAGCATATCTATAATAATGGACCATTTTACGAGTAATCCTTTTTTTGAATCGATAAAAAAAAGATATCAGAGCCAAAAAAAAGATTATTCAAAGAAAGTAATTGGCAACACCAAAGAAAGATACGTAGCAAACACAGAGCTTAAAGAAGAAGCACATCATACACCTAATTCGACACCGACCGAAGATATTTTTGATGAAGTAATTGATGTGTGTGTTCAAAAAGGAGAAAAATTTAATCCGGGCGACACTTTCGATCTATGGCATCTCGTAGTTCCTACTTCATATTGCGAATACGTTTTAATTGATAACGAATGGTCTGAAATGACAACAAACATCGATATATCTAATGACCATAAGCTATATAAAATGACACAAATAGACGAGCTAAGAACCGAACTAAAAGAATGGCAGGAGTGGAAAGCGGACCTTTATTGCATATGAGTATTCGAGTCGTCTTTTGATAAACAGCAAGGCTTGTAAAAAAATCGATCTTAGTGCGCTGGTGCAACACTATGCATCAAAGGAATATTTAATATTCAAAAAATAAATGAGCCGTGTGGCAATGGTGCTTGTATCTTGACCAAGCACCGCGGATACTACCTCTGCCCTAATCGCACTCTGCAACATTCTTAAAGTCTATCTCTTGAGCCTACCAGCTTATATTTTGACTTCAACTACCACTACTGGCGTCAAAATTCTACTCCTACATAACAGAAACTATGGATTTAGTTTGAGTGTGATCGTGTATTGACAGCAAATAAACGGGTTGAGCATAGTGGTCAGTTTGATACTTTCAAGAGTAAACGTATCTGAAAACCAGGAGTAGTTCTCAATGGTTTATAGATCACACGTATTGGACAACCATGGGCTTATCTACACCAGAATGGAGTGACGCATAAATGATGTATATTACAAAATTATTGTTTACTTATGTGACGGTAATATTCTCTGTTATAGTATTTGTTTACCCTACCATGGCAGAAGTGAAAGATGAGAGCAACTCTATGGGTCGTTTCGTCTTTGAGCAGCTGTCAGGAGGCGACCACATTTCTTTGTCCGATTTTGATGGACAGGTGATCATGGTAGTCAATACAGCCTCTAAATGCGGTCTCACGGGACAGTATGAAGGTCTAGAACAACTTTATCAAACTTACAAAGATCGAGGGTTCGTAATTTTAGGCGTGCCTAGCAACGACTTTGGAGAACAGGAACCTGGTAACGACGCCGAAATTGCACAGTTTTGTAAGCTAAATTTCGGCGTTTCATTTCCCATGACAACCAAATACTCGGTGCGCGGCAGAGACGCTCATCCATTTTATAACTCGGCACAAAAAATCCTTGGCATCAGTGGAAGCCCCAAGTGGAACTTTCACAAGTATTTAATCGGTCGCGACCAACAGCTTATTGATTATTTCCATTCGACAACGGCGCCTGATGCGAAACGCTTAGTAAAAGCGGTAGAAGACGCACTAAGCGCGAAACCAAAAACTATAGATGGCGAGAATATAACCAAAAAATTTCGTGTTTTTGGTGCTCCGGTTGAAGTTACTGAAGTTATGACCGCAGATGATTTGGCGACAAAAATAAAGACTATGAAGCCCGGCGATACAACTGCTGTTAAATTCTCTTCCACGGTCAACGCCGTCTGTCAAAAGAAGGGTTGCTGGATGAGGGTTAAAATCGACGGAAAAGAGTCTATGGTGCGTTTTAAGGATTACGGTTTTTTCGTACCTAAAAACATTGCTGGTCAACAGGCAATTATAGAAGGAGTTGCTTTCATTGAGGAAGTAAGTGTAAACGCTTTGAAGCACTATGCTAAAGATGATGGTAAGTCTGCTAAAGAAATCGCTATGATCACAGAATCCCAGAAGACACTTGCAATAGTTTCAAGCGGAGTGTTGTTGCCACAAGAAACTAAGCCAATCAAAGCGGCTGAAAAGGAATACAACTTACAAAAACAACTTAACGAGGCAGGAGCTGATCAAAATCGTTAATACATAAGATTTTTTTAGACCAAGTTTATATACCTAACTAAATGAGCCATAATAAAGCGACCTCTCATTTTTTATCTAGGGATACCGCTATTACTTATGTGCCTCTATTTGCGCGAACTCGCTTATACAGCCCCGGATACATACACTGCTACAGCCGACCCGCCTCAAGCCCGTCACCCAACGCTACCAGCCGGATTTGTAAAGGCAAAACAGGCCAGATGCGAGGCAGGAAATAAAGTAACATTTGAAAAACTGTCTTAAAAAGAACGTTCGAATTATTTAATCCAAAGACCATTGTTACGACTGTTATATAGAGCAGGGACATATACTATCCGCGGAGCTGAGAGCCTACTTGCTACAAATCATACCGCCCAGCCTACGAATATGCCCTCGATGCAGTTTTATCATATTGCTATCTGTCACAAGTTCAGCGGAGCCAGATTCATTTTTCTTCTTTATCAGATGAAGTAAATGGGTCGTTGTATTCAGCATTTTCGTCTAATCTTTTCACTTCAAAATAATGAATCAGAAAAAAGCCAAGACACAGTATGCTACAAAACCCACCAATGGCAAATATAAGTCCAAGAGGCATAACTACTTCTTTTTTCGTGTGATTAAATTGACAAATATTCCGAACCCGACAATAGATGGGACCCATATGCCTGTAAAGATTCCGTCTTGGGTCTGTCCTGTGAAGTACAAATAGATTGACAATACGAAAGCCGTGAAAGCCGCCGCTAATATGAGGTAGTTTCTTTTCTCTTTAATCATCTTGTTCCTCCTATGTGATTGGCTGAATATACCACTAGCTATATGATTCGGAAATGTCATCCGATGATAATTCTTAAAATTCTTCATTATTTACAGCATCAATATACTTCATTAAATCCAAAAGCATAAAGATAAGGCTAATTTTAACACTTATATCGGATAAACCCTTTCTAGCTCGACGTCCAATTCAAGAGAATTGCGCCTCCATCGTCGCCTGCTGCGATCTGACCAACCAACCCTGTCGACCATCGCGCCAAACC
>CAXGPR010000062.1:0-22545 GCA_964011675.1 uncultured bacterium | reverse complement strand
TCGTGAATTCAGATCGCCATCGTACTCAAGGTCGGAACCGCGAGGATTGCCAAGAGCGCCTCGCTGCCATTCTTTCCCAAGCGCTGAAACCTCCTCCTCCCAAACGCAGAAAGACGCGCCCCGGCCGCGCTGCACAGAGGCGTCGACTCGATGCTAAAAAGCGCCAGGGAGATAAAAAGAGCAGCCGTCGTCGGCCACAGCTATAGGTTCTATTGCTACAGGGGCAAGACTTGGACTGAGCTTCCAGTATGTGTATGCTAAATGTAACGTTAATGTTGGTCTTTTCCTTGAGGTTTCATGGCAGAAAGCTCTTATGATTCTATCGAGCTATACTGGCGCGATGTAAAAGACGCACAGCCGCTGAGCAGAGAAAAAGAAGTTGCGTATTTCAAACGCGCAAAAGCGTGTGATGAGGCGGCTCGTCAGGCCCTCGTGTGAGCCAATTTGCGCTTCATAGTCAGCGTTACACGCGAGCGAGTGCGTCAACTGCGCAATCGCGTATTGGAAAAGATGCGTCGTACCTGTGGTGATCGCTTGGTAGAGTTTTCCCGGAATTGAGACAAGCTGCTATCGCAGTCGCAGTCGCTGGGCACGCATTTTAGAAAAAGAGGCGATATGTATCCTCCACCGCCCCCTCGTGTCAAATCCCACGTCTATGCGCATCATATCGACGGCGGGAGCCAATAAGCGCAGCCCGAATCCCCATCCTACATGTATACGCTTTCGCTTTAGCTGGCTCGGCGCACTCCAAGCTATGCCGCTGTCAGCAAAGAGAGCGGCAGACAGTCCCAAATTGGTCGCCATACCAACGACTTCGAACTCGCGTCTTGGTAGGAGGGGTAGTCTATACTCGAGCGTGTTGAGCAACTGATTTTTCCCATATATCGTGCGGCCCAGGCTGCGTACGTCATAGCCGCGAATGGTGTTAGAGCCGCCTAAGTGATAATCCATATACTCTGGTAGGTCGATTCCCACTTGACCCGACTGTAGGGAAAGGAGCGCGGCTGCGACCAGCGTGTGCCCGTGCCGAAGGGGCTGAAAGTGGCGAAGGTCAAAGTGTCCGGCCCAAAAGTCGCCGTCGCCCCGTAGGGGGCCACCGGTGCGGCAAACCTCTATTTCGTTAAGCCAGCCGTCGTGCGGATCGGACCACCGGTCGCGCGAGTCGTAGCCTAGGCCGAGCTGGATTTGTACGAGGTGATCGCGGTTGTCGGATGTCAGGGTGTGTCCATCTTGTTCGCTTTTGAAACGGTAGTAGCTGAAGCCGGCGCGTGCGCGCGCTCTCTCTCCCATATATATGCCCCAAGAAGGACTCAACTCAAAACTGCTCTCGTCAAAATCGTCTAGTTCATTTACGCGTTCAATGCGACTGAGATCCAAGTGGAATGAAACGTGGTTACCGGTAATCCAAGGATAATCTAAGTCGAGTAGAAACGTGGTTTTGCCGCCAAACAAGGCGTAGCCTGCGACGGATATATCGCGTCCCATCATATTGACCGACTTGATAGCAGGACCAAACGACCAGCCGTTTTCGTCCGTTATGTTACTGCTAAAGTAGGGTATGGCGAAGGGGATCTCACGGACGGTGAATATCAGTTTCAGTCCAGGTTGCTCGTCGACAAATTGCACGCGCACAGAAGAAAAGATATCTAGGTTTTCCAAGCGCTGTATGTCGGCGCGGAGAATAGCTAAATCAAGCGGGTCGCCGACGCGGGTCCGTAGTTCACGATGTATAACGGCGTCGCGCGTGATGCGATGTCCAGCTAGTTCGATAGAGACCACAGTCTGGCCAGCGTGGATATGTGCATCTGAAACAGCATCGACGACGGCGTTTGCGTTAGAGGCAAAGAATAACGCGACAGAGAGCAGCGCATGCATGGAAATCGATCGGGTTAGAGAGGTTGTAAATACACATGGGCTCATTGTACGTGTATTAAAAGACATATGCTCGCCATGAGAACGTAAATAATATCGGTTAGCGTACGCATGATTTCGCTTTATATCATGCAGCTATCTGGAGCGATGAGCAATGACCTATTTCTTTGTCTTGGGGCCGTTAGTCGGTTTAGTCATGGTTTTTTTTTGCATTGCGCACGCCGCTTGCACGCAAGTGGCCTCGGGAAAGCGAGCGCGCATTTCTGTTTGCCGATTAAAACAGCTAGCCTTTACCAGCTCTTTTTGTGCTGAGGTTGCGCACGACGACGAGGGTGAAAAGAGCCACTCCGCTCATGGCCAATGCGATGAGTGCATAAAACCAGAAGGCGCGCTCGATGCCCCAAGAGTCGGCTAACGAAGCCATGGCAAAGGGAAAGGCAAAGGAGCCGATACCGCCCCCAGTCGATATGATGGCAACGGCCATTTCCTGCTCGTTGGGAAAGTAGCGCCCAGCCAATACGACCACGACGGGATAGACTATGGAAAACCCCATGCCCGTCGAGAAAAAACACACCGCCTTCCAGGCAAAGCCATTACCCAGCAGGCCCAATGATAGGCTAATCGCTGATATCATGCACGCGGTAACCAAGAGTATCGCTTGGTCGTCGCTTCGATAGAATACGGCGACCGCTAGGCGTCCTGCGAGTAAGCCTAGCCAGAACAGGGAAACGGTGTATGCACCTGTAGATGCCGATGCGCCCAGCGCTTGCACAAAGTATTCTGCGATCCAATTGGAGGTGCCAATCTCTACGCCCACGTAAAGTAGAATGAGCGTCGTGAGTAAGAGCATGAGTGGTTGGTTCATCAAATGTCTGAGTGGGGTTTGCATCTGCTGAGGAGTAGCGGTGGAAACGGATTCGAAAGACTGCTGTGTGAATGCGAAAGCCATCAGCGCAGAAAGAAAGGCCAAGGTGAGAAAGGCGAACTGCCAGGGATAGCCCTGTTCGATGAGTTGTCCGATGCCTAAGGGGCCTGCAATGGCGCCGGCGGTGAATGCTGCATGCACAAAGTTCATGAGGTTGCTGCGTCCGTCATGCCCAATGCGGACGATACAGAAATTGGTTACGACTTCGCTTCCCCCCTGCCCCAGGCCAATTAAGAGTAATGCAATTGCATTGATCGAAAGGGAAGACATTTGGCCAAATGCGGATAGTCCCAATGCCTGTAATACGAGGCCGTATACAATGACGCGTTTGGGACCCCAGTGCCGCAGCAGAAATCCACAGAGGAACGTCGAGACGAAGTAGCCAATGGAGCCGCCGGCTAAAATGGCTCCCATATCGACGTAGCGCCAAGAGTAGGTGCGCAAGATTTCGGGTACAGCTGCGCCTGCTAGGATGACGACCGCACCAAAAAAAACGAAATTCACAAAAAAACAGGCTAGTAGCATGCAGAATTACTTTGAGCTATAACTCGGCGTGAGTGCATCGCCTTTACGGTGCGATCCGCGCGTTGTGATGTATATAAAACGGGTACGTTATTGCAAGGGTGAACAGGGAAATTTATATTGTGCACGGAAGCCAGTAAACCCATTGGCGACAAGGTGACATACAGAATATGCGACAAAAGTTATTAGTTCTCTACGCCCATTCTCCCGACTTGAACAGTCGTACGGTGGCGTGGTCGACGTATGACGGAACCGGTCGGGAACAACACACAACAGGCGATAGCGAAGAGCCGCCGTATGAATCCGTCGTGGCGGCTATGCGCGACGGTTGGCGCGTCATACAGTTTCCGCAACAGTATCCGGCTTATCCGGGTATGGAATACAACACTTCATATCTGCGCTACGAGTACATTCTCGAAAAATTGGAGGACTCTAATGGTTGCTAAGGAAGATCTGCTCACGAGCACGGAAATGGCACGCTTTGTCGCAGATGGATTTCTGCGCTTTAACGAACTGGTTCCGAACGAACTCAACGAAGCCGTATGTGCAGAAATGGAACGGGGAGAGATTCCACGCGTAGCCAGCGGCCAACCGCTGTCAAAACTTTGGCGGGAACAGGCTATTGGCCGGGTGATTCGCCTGCCCAAGATACAGGGTATTATTCAGAGTCTGGTGGGGGCGGAGCCTCTGTATGACCATCACGCCGTGCACACCGTGCAGGCCAACAACGAACACGGCCAGATATGGCATGCCGATGCGATTATCGATACGCGGATGCATTTTGATGCACAGATATTTTATTTCGCACACGACACTCCGCGCGAAATGGGAGGAACGATGTTTTTACCGGGCAGTCAGTACCGGCGCATCAGTGAGTCAGATATCGGTCGCTACCAAAACTTCGTCGGACAGATGCCCATGGTGTGCAAGGCTGGTACGGTGGCCGTTGCCCATCACGGGATATGGCACTGCGCCCAGCCCAACCTGACGGGTAAAATACGCCACATGTTTAAGCTGAGACTCAATCCAACGGTGCGTCAGAAGCTGCTATGGAATACGGATGATATACGAGATGAGCGCATTCCAGGGCTGCTGAGCGCCGATCATCGCTGGTACGGAAATGAGTCGCGTTTAGAAGTGGTTAACCGAATCAAAATGTGGCGTTTCCTGACCGATGACGAGCAGTACGACGTGTCTTACTGGATGTCTCGTATCGAGAACACGCCTGATAATGAGCTACAGGCCGCCTAGTGCGTCGCTGACTATATAGGGCAAAACGCACAACAAGGGAGCAGATGTTGTCAGCCCATTTGTCTCATACGTGCAGGCGAAGGCCGAAAAAAACGCTACGTGATGTAGCGCGTCTGATTCCATGCTGTATAGCCGCCCATGGCCAGCATGTTCGCTTCGGCGACTGCAATTTCTTGGGGGATAGAGCCGGCAGTATCAAAGCCTTTTGCTGCTGGGAAGGTATCTCCATGCAGGGGCGCCGAGTAAGTAAAGGATAGAGTTAGAACAATCGACAGGATGGACATGTAGTATCCTCTTACTTGCCGTTATCGACTAGTTGGGTGCAAAGTGATTCTAACTGTTGCAGCGGTTCGCCAAGGGTTGCAATGGCTTCATTCCAGAACGAGGGATTGCCCAAGTCACAGCCCAGCGTGCTCTGTACAATGCGTTCTGCGCTGTCGCTGCCCGTCTGTCGTAGAAAGTCTTCGTAGCGCGGGAGAAAGTCTGCTCCCTCGCGTTTAAATGCAGCAAAAAGACCACGGCTTAGTAGAAAGCCAAAGGTGTAGGGGTAGTTATAGAACGTCACGCCAGAAATGTAAAAATGCAGTTTTGAAGCCCAGAAAAGCGGATCCTCTCCGCCCGGTTCCAACACGTCACCTAATATTTCGCGCTGGGTTTCGCTCATCAACTCCCCGAGTTGGGCTGCCGACAGCTCGCCGCGAGCTCGCGCTTCGTAGAGCTTTTTCTCAAAGTGGTAGCGAACGGGTATATCAAGCAAGAAGATTGCGCCGTGGCCTACTTCCATGTCGAGCAGACGGGCCTTTTGAACAGGCGTTATCGTCGGGTCGGCTAGCGCGCCTTCGGTGAGAAGCATCTCGCCAAACGTCGATGCTGATTCGGCCAAAGTCATCGGGTAGGAGCGTGCAAGGGTGCGCACATCGCGCATTATATAAGAGTGGAATGCGTGGCCGATCTCATGAGCGAGGGTGCGTACATCGCCCAACGTGTCGTTGTAGTTCATGTAGATGCGCGACTCGCGCGTCAGAAGGGATCCCGTGCAGAAAGCACCGGGCCGCTTGCCGGGACGGGGAGACCAATCAATCCAACGATGGTCGTAGGTCTTACGTAGGAAATCGCCCAACAGAGGATAGGCTTTGGAAAAAGAAGCGTCGACGAGCGCTTTGCCCTCGTCCCATGATAACGTCGACTGATCGCCCAGGGGAAGTGGGGCACCTAGATCGTACCAGGCTATGCCGTCGGTCTTCTGTAGTTGCGCCTTTAGCTGCACTATACGTCGAGGTAGCTCAATCGAGGAGAAAATAGCTTCAAACATTGCGTCGAGCGTGCGGCGTTCGATGCCACTCTGAAAAAGGGCTATATCGAGAAAGTGATCTACTCCGCGATGCTTGTTGAGGCTGAGTCGCGTGCCTGAAATGGCGTTGAGCGCAGCGGCCGCTACATCTTCAACGCGCTGCCAAGCCGCATTGCCGCCCGCAAACGCGGCCTGGCGCACTCTGCGATCTGCGTGCTCCATCAGGGCGCGTCGCTGCGAAATAGGTCGCTCTTCGCTACGTCCATCTGGGTAGTTTATATCGAATACAAGCCGACTGGATACGGTGTTGTACAGCCGGCTCCAGGCTTGCAGTCCGTCGACGCTTAGGTCGGCCGCTAGCACTTCCTTTTCCGGCGTCATAGATCGCTGGGAGGATATGCGTAGACGCTGTATATAATAGCGTGCTCCGGATAGGGTAGATCGTTGGACAAACGCTTCAAAGCATTCGTCATCTGCCTCTTTAACTGCGCGAAGAAGCTCCACTTTGAGCTTTTCACCTTCGGCCTGTAGCAGAGCAAAATCTGCTTCTTCGCGGCTATACGCATCGTTATTGGCATTGGCTGCAGAAAGACATCCCAAATAGGAACTCAAATGTGAAATGCGTTCGGTGAGCTGTTCGCTTTCAAGGAGGACCGATTCCCAAGCGGCGGCCGTTTCTTCGTTTAGGGACACAAGTGACTGGGCGCGCTTGTACAGGTGTTGCAAGTCGTTGCGCAGATTTTCTTTAAAGCAGAGCATGTCCTCTCCGCCAAAGGATAGAAAATAACTCGTCAGATCCCAGTCCATATTCGACTCACTCATAGGTGCGTGCTCCACTTTAAACGGGGGAATAAAAAAATAGACCGATGGGAGCTAAAGCCATCGGTCTATCAGTATACCGCCTTTCACATTAGATGATTTTACAGGTCTGCAGCTCTTTGGCCGCTAGGCGAATCCCACCGGCGCGCAGTCCACGCACGGGATATTCGGCGATAGAAAACTCTTCATTGAGCTTGCGCAGGCGGGGACGCGGCTTGTAGTCGAGGGCAACGGTCTTGTCCGAATCGGTCGTCAACTTGAGCAGCTTGCATTCCTTGGGGATCAGCTCGTAGACTCTTCCGAGAATAAACTTTTCGATAATACAGCGCTTTATATAGGCGAATCCCTTTTTGTCTCGGTAGACGACGTTGAAAACCAAGTCTTTTTCGATAAAACCGCAGTGAAGCATCCCTTTTTCTACAAATGTTTTCTCTGGCACGTCCATGACGGAGTACGTGCCGTCTTTCTTGATTACGAGCACGCGGTCGTACTGTGAAACATCGAATAGTACACTTCCATTTACATCGTAGCCCAAATAGCCGCTTTTGGCATCGTAGCGGAGTTTTCGATCGCGCTTGGCCGCCTCGCGTATATCAACCTTTTCAAATGATCCCAGCTGCGTTAGGCGCGGAAACTGAGTCCGATAGCGCTCGATAAGACCCTCTACAAAAGAAATCGAATAGGGGATAATTGCGTTTAAATGCTTCTTGATCTCACGCAGGCGAGCGCTTATCTCTCGCATCTCCTTCTCTGCGCGCTTTATATCGTATAGCGAAATACGGCGGATGGGAATCTTCAGCAGCGTTTCTACATCGTCCTCTGTCACTTCGCGCTTTATATCGTCTGCGAAAGGGATTAAGCCCTCACGCACAGCGCGTTGGACATCTGCCGCACTCGTCTGTTCCTCAATGGATTTGTAGACGCGGTTTTCTATAAAGATTTGTTCTAGTGTCTTAGCGTGTAGCCGGTCGTTGAGCTTGCCTTGCTCAAGGCGCAGTTCGGCGGTTAAGATGTTGACGAGTTGGTCGACGTTGTGCTGCAAGACCTCGTTGGTAGTCATCACGCGCGGGTGGCCATCTTGGATAAGCATCAGGTTTGCCGATATAGAGACCTCGCAGTCGGTAAACGCATAGAGCGCATCAACTACTTCTTCCGTATATACGCCGCGCGCAAGCTTTAGCTCGATCTCAACTTTTTCCGCCGTATAGTCGCTGATAGACGAGATCTTTACTTTGTTTTTGCGAACAGCATCTTCTATAGAGGCAATCAGACTTTCCGTGGTAGTGCCGAAGGGCACTTCGCGAATGATAATGCGTTTGGGATCTTCTGTATCGAGGCGAGCCCGCAGCAGCACTTTGCCATTGCCGTTTTCGTACCCCGATACGTCGGCGAGCCCGCTGGTGGGAAAGTCGGGGTATATCTCAAATGGCTCGTCGTTGAGATACTTTATTTGGGCTTCGAGCAATTCGATTAGGTTGTGCGGCAGAACGCGCGTTGACATACCCACGGCAATGCCCTCAGCCCCCTGCGCAAGTAGGACGGGTATCTTGGCGGGAAAAACGACGGGCTCCCTGTTGCGTCCGTCGTAGGAGTCGATGTACTCAGTTAGTTCCTTGTTAAAAATAACTTCGCGCGCCAGCGGCGTCAGACGGCATTCTATGTAGCGTCCTGCTGCGGCCTCATCGCCCGTGTAAATGTTGCCGAAGTTCCCCTGTTTATCTATGAAGAGGTCTTTATTGGCCAAGACGACGAGTGCGCCGTTGATCGATTGGTCTCCGTGCGGATGATACTTCATCGTGTGACCCACAATGTTGGCGACCTTATGGAATTTGCCGTCATCTAGCTCGTGCAGCGAGTGCAGGATGCGTCGCTGCACGGGTTTAAGTCCGTCTTCTAGGTAGGGAATCGCCCGCTCTTTTATATAGTATGAGGCGTATTCGATAAAGTAGTCGTTGTACAGGGTATCGACGTATGCCATTAAACGAGGTTCTCCATGATGAAATCGCGGCGCTCAGGCGTATTTTTACCCATGAAAAAGGACAGCGTTTCAGGTACGGCCGATAGGGTGCGGACGCTGACCTTCACTAGCCGCATATCGCCGTTAATAAATTGTCCAAACTCTTTGGGCGATATTTCTCCGAGACCCTTAAAACGCGTAATTTCGGGACCCTTGAGTTTTTTGAAGGCGCGATCTCGCTCCTTGTCACTGTAGCAGTAGATCGTTTGCTTCTTGTCGCGGACCCGAAAGAGCGGCGTTTCGAGAATGTAGACGTGTCCTCGCGTGACGAGGTCTTCAAAGTAGGTGAGGAAAAAAGTCATCAGTAAATTGCGTATGTGGAAGCCATCTACGTCGGCGTCCGTCGCTATGACGACCTTGTTATAGCGCAGGTTTTCCATTTCTTCTTCGATGCCGAGCGCCATCATCATATTATACAGCTCTTCGTTCTTGTATATATCTGCTCGGCTTCTGTTGAATAGGTTCTGTGGTTTGCCTTTCAAGGTAAAAATAGCCTGTGTTTCGGGATTGCGGGAAGAGACAATCGAGCCCGCAGCTGAAACGCCTTCCGTTATGAAGATCATAGACTCTTCACCGCGCTTTTTGTCTCCCAGGTGAAATTTGCAGTCTTTCAGTTTGGGAATTTTGATCTCGATGCGCCGCGCCGCTTCTTTGGCTTCTTTCTTTACGGCATTGAGTTCTTTGCGCAGTTTTTCATTGTGCACGATACGCTGCTCGAGTAAGCTGGCGGCTTCCTGGTTTTTGTGCAGAAAGTCGATAATGGCTTCTCGGGTTTCGCTGACGATCCAACCGCGCACGTCCGTATTGCCGAGCTTGTTTTTTGTTTGCGATTCAAAGACAGGATCTTTGACCTTAACTGCGACGGCTGCGAACGTGCCGTCCCGCACGTCGACGCTATTGAAACTCTTCTTATAAAACTCATTGACGCCTTTAAAAATACCCTCGCGAAAAGCGCTCTGGTGAGTTCCTCCATCGCTGGTGTACTGGCCGTTGACAAAGGATCGATACGACTCGCCGTACCCTTGAACGTGCGTAAAGGCGAATTCGAGATACTGTGAGGAATAGTGAGCCGGTTCGTACACCGTTCCATCGCCGGCCTCGCCGTTGAGCAGGTCTAGCAGGCCGTGCTTAGAGTGGAATTTCTGTCCGTTAAACGCGAGGCGTAGACCGCTGTTTAGACAGGCATAATTCCACATGCGTCGCTCGACAAATTCATAGTTGAATTCGTAGTCACCAAATATGTCGGTATCGGGCAGGAATTCGACGAATGTGCCATCGGCCTCGTCCGTTTTCCCTTTTTTGGTGTGGCTTTTTAACGCACCGCGTTCAAATACGGCTTCGGCATACTGTCCGTCGCGGTAGGCCGTGACGCGGAAATGTGATGAGAGAGCATTGACGGCTTTTGTTCCGACTCCGTTTAAGCCAACGCTGAACTGGAAGACATCGTCATTATACTTGGCCCCTGTATTAATGACGGAGACGCATTCTACGATCTTTCCCAAGGGAATACCTCGACCGTAGTCGCGTATGCGGACTGTATTGTTTTCTATGGAGACGTCAACCTGTTTACCATGGCCCATGATAAACTCGTCTATGGCGTTATCGACCACCTCTTTGAGTAGAATGTAAATCCCGTCATCCGGATCGCCTCCTGACCCGAGGCGACCGATATACATGCCGGTGCGCAGACGGATATGCTCCAGCGAGGAGAGCGTCTTTACCTTGGACTCGTCATACTGTGCTTTGCCTTTGGGGGCGACTTTACCGTTGTTCGAAGAGAGAGCCATTGCTTCCATAAGCGTGTGTATCTTTTGTTGAAAACGTCGACGCAGGACACAGAAGTAGACGCACGTCGACTGTGGACGAATGGGAGAATGTAGTGCCGGCACGATTGGGGAAGGGACAGCGGCTCGAGGTAGAGGAGTGTATGGCGAGCTGCTGACGCGTAGCGCTTGTTAATGTAAGGAAATACTCGCCTTTTGGTATAGTGAACATAAATATACCATTAGAGAGGCGGATGAAAAATGCAGCTCCGAGCTATTTTTAGCTTTAATATATTGTTTATATTTAATTTATACTATATGGATTTTTTTATTGCTTGAACGAGCGGTGCAGCGGTAATGCCTCGCTGGCAGACTCCTGAAAAGGCGTGCAGGCTGAACGGGCTGCCCAAGCCGTGTAGTGCGTCTACTATGGGGGGTGCACTATGGGGAGCGATGCCTCCGGCCGCAATAATTTCTAGTCGTCCGCGGGCCTGAATGCACAGCTGTTTTAAGGTGGCCAGGCCGGCTTGTGCCCCACTGCTGTCTCCCCAAACTGTTCCGCTGGACAGGATCCGCTGCACGCCGAGTTCAACGGCCGCTTCCAACGTGGCCACTCGATCCATCGTTGCATCAAATGCGCGGTGTAATGTCACGGCCAGTCTGAGCGCATGCGCTCGGGCGGTGAGGCTTTTCATGGCATCGAGATCAAGGCAGTGCTCGGCCGGATGCAGGGCCCCGAGAGCAACTCCGTCTGCGCCGTCTTCTGCCGCGCACTCGATGGCCCCGAGCATGATATCTATTTCTGCAGGACTGTAAAAAAAATCGCCGGCCCGAGGTCGTATCATGCAGATGACCCCAGGGCGGTCGACAAAAATATCGCGGGCGAGTCGGATGCGTTGTCGTGGAGGGGTGGTTCCGTCCACGTCCATGGATGCACAGACTTCAACGCGGTCAGCTCCGCCCATATAAGCGGCTGTTAGCGCACTGCGTGCCGACGATTCTTGGCTTGCGTCAATACAGATTTCAACAGCTTTTGCAGTCATCGTCAGAGCAGCAGGCGGGTTCGCCGCTGTGTAAATGACCGTGCGCTATTTCATCTTCTGTCGCCTCGCGTACTTCTTCGACGCGGACGGAGAAGTTGAGCACCTGGCCCGCTAATGGGTGGTTACCATCAACCGTTACGCCGCTATCGGTGACTTCGGTCACGGTGATAACCTGTGTCTCGTCATTGTCGCCGCGCGCCTGAAACTGCATGCCTGGTTCCACTTTTTCAACGCCTTCAAATGCGTTGTGAGGCACTGTTTGAACCAGCTCGGGGTTGATCTTTCCATAAGCGTTTTCGGGTTGTATCGTCACGTCAAACGAATCGCCAACGCTTTTGCCAATGAGCTCGTTTTCTAAGCCCGGTATGATATTTTGGGCACCGTGAAGATAGACCAATGGTTCGCGACCATCGGATGTGTCGAGCGTTTCGCCCGCGTCGTTGGTCAATGTGTAGTGAATGGATACGACGCTCTGTTCAGCAATTTGCACGATGGACTCCCTGGTTTTGAGTTTGATGTGAGTATGAGAAACGGGACTGATCGGAATGGTGTGGTTCTGTGACGTTTAATTGCTGGTCGTGGTCTTCTTTCCTCTGCCTCCCCTACCGCGTCTTGGGCGCTTGGAGTGCTGGCTTCCGCGCTCATTGCCTCGACGACCCTTGCGCTTGCCGCGCACGGCCTCCAAGTCGGGTTCGTTTCCAACCCAGTGCGCTTCGATTGGGTTTGATTGAAATAGGCGCTTGAGATCAGCTAGGTCTCGGTCACTTACAAAAGTTATCGCTGTCCCCTGGCGTCCCATGCGTCCGGCCCGGCCCGTGCGATGCGTATAGGTCTCCGGGTTAAAGGGAAAGTCGTAGTTGATCACGTGCGTGACGTGACTAAAGTCGAGTCCGCGGCCAGCGACGTCGGTGGCGATCATAAAGCGCACTTTCTTTTGGCGAAAGCGGCGGAATATAGAAGTGCGGCGGTCTTGGTCGAGGCCGCCGTGAATAATCTCTAGGGAGCGAACGCGCTTTTGCAGGCTGTTGAGTAACTCCGATGCTCTGTCGCGTGAATTGCAAAATATGATGCCCTGCTGGACGTCGTTACCTTCAATATAATCAACGAGCGCGTCGAGTCGCTGGCGACTAACGTGCTGGAAGTAATGCTCTAGGGACTGCGGAGCGCGCTGATCGCGGTTGAGTTCGATTCGTTCGGGTTCGCTCAGATACTGCTGCGTGAGCCGTTCAACTTCTTTGGGCATAGTCGCCGAAAATAGCAGCGTCTGATGCTCCTGCATCATACAGGACATTATGAAGTCAACGTCTTCTATGAAGCCCATTTTGAGCATTTCATCGGCCTCGTCCAAGACGACACTTTTAACCTGAGCTAGGTCGAGCCGATGGTTCCATATCAGATCGATAAGTCGGCCGGGCGTGGCGACTAAGATGTGCACGCCGTGTTTGAGTTTGGCCTTTTGAATATCCATGTCGAAGCCGCCGAAAACGGCAAAGGGGACGACGTCCGAATGTTTAGATACATCGTCCACTTCTTGCACGTATTGCAGGGCCAGTTCGCGCGTGGGGACGAGGATCAACACTTGGATGTTGCGATCTTGCGTATCAACTTTCGACACGAGGGGAATCGCACAGGCACTCGTTTTACCCGATCCCGTTTCGGCTAGGCCCAGCACGTCTTTGCCCGAAAGTATATGGGGCAGTGTCTTTTCCTGTATGGGGGTTGTCTCCTCGTAGCCCATTTCTTTGAGGGCTTCGAGCACAGGGGCAGGCAGGTTTAGTTCGCTAAAGAGCATACAACCCTTTCAGTGAGTAACACATTGCTGCTATCGAGGAGACGCTGGTTCTGAGGGCGTTACGCAAGGCGCTGCTGCGGATCTTCGAGAGGCAAGGTCTATAGCCTATAAGATGACGTATTGGGTCAGATTATGCAAATACATCGCATTGCATTTGAGGTGGAACTTCTTACTTTCTAATGCTTTAAATAAGCGTATTACATACTTTTAAGAGGAAGTGCTTTATGAGCGAAGTTCGCGTCCGTTTGGCTCCTTCGCCGACCGGTCCCACGCACGTGGGAACGGCTTATCAGGGGCTGTTTGGTTTACTGCACGTCAAGAAATACGGCGGCCAGTTTGTGCTACGTATAGAGGACACGGACCAGACGCGCTCGCGCCGAGAATATGAGGATTCGCTCATTCAGTCGCTCCGCTGGGTTGGGCTAGAATGGGACGAAGGCCCTGATATTGGCGGTCCATACGGCCCGTATCGTCAGAGTGAACGGCTAGCGTTGTATCAAGATCACGCGCGCCAACTCGTCGAGGCTGGACATGCGTATTACTGCTTTTGCACTGCAGAACGGCTCAGTAATCTGCGCGCCAAGCAGTCCGAGAACAAAGAGCGTTTGGGCTACGATCGTCACTGTGTGCACCTGCCTGCCGAAGAGATTCAGCAGCGCGTCGCCAGCGGTGAGCGCTGCGTTATTCGCCTTAAAATGCCGCGTCAGGGTACCTGTGTCGTCAGGGATCGTTTACGAGGCACGGTCGAATTGGATTACGCACAGTCCGACGATCAGGTGTTGTTAAAGTCTGACGGTTTTCCCACGTACCACCTAGCCGTTGTCGTGGACGATTACCACATGCGTATCACGCACGTTATTCGCGGCGAGGAGTGGATTACCTCTACGCCTAAACACCTTGTTCTATACGAGGCATTTGGTTGGGATCCGCCCGAGTATATGCACTTGCCTCTGTTGCTCAATACGGATGGCACTAAAATGTCCAAGCGGCGCAATCCGACATCAATTGAGTACTACCGTCGGTCCGGCTATCTCGGCGACGCGTTGCTGAATTACCTCGCACTCATGGCCTATCCGCCGCTGGGTGAGGAAGAGAAGTTTAGCCTCGCTCAGCTGAGCGAACATTTTGATGCTGAGCGAATCAACTTAGGGGGATCGATATTCGACCTAGAGAAGCTCAATTGGTTGAACGGACGCTACGTACGCGAGGACCGCACCGCCGAGCAAATAATGGACGAAATGAAGGCGTGGTTGCTCAACGACGAATTTATTTCTCAGATTGTGCCCTTGCTACAGCAGCGCATGGAGACGCTTGGTGACTTTATGCCCAAAGCAGCTTTTTTCCTCGCGCGTGAAGTCTCGCCTGAAGTGGACGATCTCGTGCCGAAGAAGCGCACTGCAGACGATGCTGTGCAGATGCTACAGACTGCCATATGGACGCTTGACGCCGTGTTGGAATGGGACCGTGCACACGTCGAGGAGGCGATTCGCTCTGTGGCTCAATACTGGGAGTGGCCGGTGCGCGACGTGACGGTGCCGCTCACAGCGGCGCTGGCTGGATCGCGAGTCGGCCCTCCTCTATTCGATACGGTGCTGCTGCTGGGACAGGATATCGTGCGCATGCGCTTTCTGCAGGCCATGAATGCGCTGGGCGGGCTTTCGAAAAAGAAAAGTGCGAAGTTGGAGAAAGCGTGGCGGCAACCCAGGCATGTAGCTGAGACGTAGTGGCTTTTCGGGAAAGAGATATAGAGTGATATGCAGCGCGTAGGGCAATGGCTTCCAGCGACAAGGCTCGAAGCCATTGCCGTGCTATTTACCCTGCTTCTGCACGCGGGCCCAGGTGTCTCGCAGCGTAACCGTTCGATTAAATACGGGACGCTCTGAAGTGTGATCCCTGCTGTCTGCGCAAAAATAGCCAATGCGCTCAAATTGGTACGCATCGCCTGCCTGGGCTTTGGAGAGTGATGGCTCTAAGTAGACCGGCGAAATCACCTCCATAGAGTCGGGATTTATATTGTCTATGATACTTCCGCCTTCGGGGAATTTTCGCGGATTTTCAACGTTAAAAAGGCGGTCATACAGGCGCGCCTCTGCTTGCATGGCGTGCGTTGCCGAAACCCAGTGTAGGGTGGCTTTGACCTTGCGGCCGTCGGGTGATCCGCCGCCGCGTGTTGCCGGATCGTAGGTGCAGCGGAGTTCGACCACTTCGCCGTGATCGTCTTTTATTACCTCGGTGCAGGTGATAAAATAGGCGTAGCGTAGTCGGACTTCACGGCCCGGCGCTAGGCGGAAAAACTTCCGCGGAGGATCTTCCATAAAGTCATCGCGTTCTATGTATAGCTCGCGCGAAAAAGGGACCTGGCGCATGCCTGCGCTTTCATCTTCGGGGTTGTTGACTGCTTCGAGTAGCTCGTTCTCGCCTTCAGGATAATTCTTGATTACCACTTTCAAAGGACGCAGAACAGCCATCCGGCGCAGTGCCGTCTTGTTGAGCTGGTCGCGCATACAGTATTCGAGTAGGGCGATATCGATGTTGTTGTCGCGCTTGGCTACGCCAACATCGCGCCAGAAGCGGCGCACGGCCTCGGGCGGACAGCCCAAGCGGCGCAGGCCGCGCAGAGTATAGGTGCGCGGATCGTCCCATTCGCGTATTATGCCCTGCTCCATCATTTCGCGTATGTAGCGCTTTGATAGCGCGGTGTAGGTGATATTGCCGCGAGCGAATTCTATCTGCCGCGAGGGGAAAATGCCCAGCTGCTCTATAAACCAATCGTACAGCGGTCGGTTGTTGGCAAATTCAAATGAACACATCGAGTGCGTAACGCCTTCTAGCGAGTCGCTCTGACCATGTGCCCAGTCGTACATCGGATAGATGCACCACTGGTCCCCGCTGCGATGGTGATGCATATGAAGGATGCGATACATGACGGGGTCGCGCAGGTTAATATTGGCAGAGGCCATGTCTATCTTGGCTCTCAGGACTTTTGCTCCGTCTGGAAATTCGCCGTTTTTCATGCGTTCGAGCAGGTCGAGGTTCTCCTCAACAGTGCGTTCGCGATAGGGGCTATTAGTGCCCGGTTCGGTCAGCGTGCCGCGATTGTTGCGTATCTCTTCGGCGGATTGGTCGTCTACGTACGCCAAGCCTTTCTCTGTTAGCTGGACCGCCCACGCGTAGAGTTGGGGGAAGTAGTCCGAGGCATAGTATTCGTGCTCGCCCCAGTCGAATCCTAGCCAGCGAATGTCTTCTTTTATTGCATCGACAAATTCCTGCTCTTCGCGTGCGGGGTTTGTATCGTCAAAACGCAGGTGACAGCGCCCTCCCATTTCGCTTGCGATGCCAAAATTGATGCAAATAGCCTTTGCATTGCCGATTGTCATGTAAGCGTTTGGCTCGGGCGGGAATCGAGTGATAACGCGTTGATAACGACCGCTCTTTAAGTCATTGTCGATTTCCTCGCGCAGAAAGTCGCGCGCGGATTCTGCCTCTTCTTGTGAACCATCGCGATGTGTTCTGGCGTCGCTCATGTTCCCTCGCTTGCAGTGGGCGCACGCATTGGTATTACACGCGATACGCCGGTACAACGAGAAAACCCGCTGCGCGTAGTGAGCAGCGGGTTGGTCTCGTACGGTGATTATCTACAGCACTGGACTATCCGCCTGCAGGTGGTGGCATGGGTTGTTGCTGTTGCTGTCGTTGGCAGACGGTCATCGTGCTCAGCTCATGTGTCTTGATTTAACTTCTTTAAGAATAGAGCAATACGCGCTGAAGTCAAGGCGTTAACCGCTCCCAGGAACTCGTTTTCCAGTGCGCTGTCGGGCGCGCATAGTCCGTGCCTTTGGGTGGCAGAAACTGGCGTAGGTGCTTGCAGCCATAGGCGAAACCCTCTAGTCCGGGGAACCCGCGATCTTCGTTCTCAACGCACAGCACATAGCTGTAGCCCGACTCGAGCAGCGCGCCTATGATAGTGGCCCAGTCGAGCTGGCCGCGCCCCGGCACGCGATACTGCCACCACCAGTTGCCTATAATGCCTTGGCGGTAGCGCATGCGTTCGCTGATCTCGCAGTCCTTCACATCGGCAAAGTACCATTTACCAGCAAAGTCGCGTATTACATCTTCGACAGGTAACATACCCATCCACAGCCAGTGAGAAGGGTCGCAGGATAGGCCGAGGTGGGGTGAGGGAACAGCGTCGAGAATTTTCTCCCACATTTCGGGGTTGCAGCCGATCTGTCCCATGCGCACGGCGACGTCGAGCGAGACCTTTATGTCGAGATCCTCTGCAACTTTCATAACGGGGCCAAACATGGTGCGGAACCGCTCGACCAACTCGTCTGAGCGATCGCTCGGATTCCCTGGAGGAGAAGAGAACATGCCGTAAAACTGTCCGTTGCGCACGGGGGCCCCGCTGCTAGTTATAATTACGGGACACTCGAGCGCTCGCGCCGATTGGATCGCCTTTATAAGGCTTTTTTGCTCTGCGCGGGCAACGCTCTCGTCGTCATCGAGCAGGTTGTGATGAGCGGTGATGCAGGACAGGTATATGTCATGTTGAGACAGCGTATCGCGCACAGACGATGCGCCGCCGTCTATGATTTTTTGCGAATCGAGTGACCCCCTATCGGCTAGGCGGACGCAGTCGAAATCGTTTTCCCGCGCCCAGCGCGCGCATTCATCTAAGCTCCAATTGCCTTCTTCGCCAGCGCTGGCCATAAAACTCATATCCATTGTGTACTCGCTTGATATAAAGAGGATGCTGCGTTAGATTTTCCGCGTTCAACACGCGTTAATTTATCGATAGAGGAAGAAAGCAAATACCATGGCACATATCAACGAAAATTACCTTAAGCTGGCTGCAGGATATCTATTTCCCGAAATTGCGCGACGGGTCAACGCATACGCGGAGGCTAACCCAGAGGCCGATGTGATTCGTCTGGGCATTGGTGATGTCGTCAAAGGGATTCCGCGTCCCATGGTCGATGCGATGAAGAATGCGATGGAAGAAATGGCGCACGACGAGAGCTTTCAAGGCTATCCGCCGGACCAGGGACAGGAATGGCTACGTCAGGCCATTGTGGATAACGATTTTGCCTCGCGCGGGGTACAAGTCGACATCAGTGAAGTGTTTGTTTCAGATGGAGCCAAATGCGACTCGGGTAATATTCAAGAAATATTTGGTCCCGACTGCACGGTGGCACTGACCGATCCGGTCTACCCAGTGTACTGCGATAGCAACGTTATGGCCGGTCGCACTGGAACGGCTGAAAATGGCCGTTACGCGGGGATGGTCTACCTACCTTGCACGGCCGAAAACGGCTTTATGCCACCGTTGCCTGAAGGGAGCGTAGATATCATCTACCTGTGCTCACCGAACAATCCTACGGGAACGGTTATGACGCGAGAAAACCTCGCTGAATGGATTGCCTATGCCAAGCGGGAGAAGGCCATCATCCTGTTCGACTCGGCCTATGAAGGTTATATCACAGATGATTCGATTCCACATTCCATTTACGAGGTAGAAGGCGGACGTGAAGTGGCCATCGAGTTTCGTTCCTACTCAAAGAATGCTGGCTTCACCGGCATTCGCTGCGGTTATACGGTGGTGCCCAAAGAGCTACAGGGCTACACTAAGTCCGGTGAAGCGGTCGATTTACATCGGCTGTGGGCACGTCGCCATTCTACTAAATTCAACGGCGTGGCCTATCCGGTTCAGCGCGGCGCTGAGGCTGCGTATTCGATGGAAGGGCAGAATGCCATTCGAGAAATCATCGCCTTCTACCTGGAGAATGCATCCATCATGCGTGATAGGCTGGAAGCTGCCGGTATTCAGGTCTACGGAGGCGTCCACGCTCCCTATCTCTGGCTGAAAACTCCTGACGGGCAAGACAGCTGGGGCTTTTTTGATCACCTCTTGGAACAAGCACACGTCGTGGGCACGCCGGGTGCGGGTTTCGGTGCGGCGGGAGAAGGTTATTTTCGCCTGTCGGCATTTAATCACCGCGACAAGATCAACGAAGCTATGGCGCGCATAGTCGAAATGTAACGGAGATGCGACGAGCTAAAATCGTTTGTACAATCGGCCCGGCTAGTCGTTCGCCAGAGGCACTGCGCGCACTCGTCGCCGCCGGTATGAACGTGGCGCGGCTCAATTTCTCGCACGGTAGTCACGCCGATCACGCGTCCGTGGTCGCAGATTTGCGCCGCATCGCGGACGAAGCGGGACGGCCCTTGGCCATTTTACAGGACTTGCAGGGGCCTAAAATCCGCTTGGGCACGCTACAGGGCGGCGCTGTCAAACTACGCACGGGTGCCTGCTTTATTTTAACTACCCAAGACATAGAGGGCGATGCCGAGCGTGCATCGACTAACTATGAGGCGCTGTCCCAGGACGTGAAGCCGGGCGACGAAATTCTCCTTAGCGACGGGCTGTTGCGTCTGACGGTAGATGAAATTAGTGGCCAAGATATAACGTGTACCGTGGTGGATGGAGGACATCTTAGGCAGCGGGCTGGGATCAATTTGCCTGGCGCTGAGCTAAGCGTGCCGTCTATGACAGAGAAAGACCTGGCCGATTTGGCCTTTGGCGTTGAGCAGGGCGTCGATTGGGTAGCCCTATCTTTTGTCCGCAGCGCAGCGGATGTCGACGCGCTCAAAGAGGAACTGGTCCGCTTGAAAGCGGATGCAGGCGTCATCGCCAAGTTGGAGAAACCCCAAGCTATTGAAGCGCTCGACGCCATTGTCGATGTGGCTGATGCGATCATGGTAGCACGCGGCGATCTCGGGGTCGAGATGTCTCCTGAACGCGTGCCCTTTATTCAAAAGACGATTATTCGCGCCTGCGCTGCCGCCGGTAAGCCGGTCATAACGGCTACGCAAATGTTGGAATCGATGATAGAAAATCCGCGGCCAACGCGCGCAGAAGCTTCAGACGTGGCCAACGCAGTCTTTGACGGCACGGATGCAGTCATGCTCTCCGGAGAGACCGCGATTGGAGTCCATCCAATTAGCGCCGTGAAGATGATGCATCGCATTGTGTGTGAGGCCGAGCGCAACGTTGTTGCCCAGCCCGAAATGCGCCGCCGCGTACGCCGTGGCGCGTCCTTCTCTTTTTCCGACGCCATTGCCGAGGCGGCCGGTCAGGTAGCGGCCGATACGAACGCCGCCGCGATCGTCGTTTTTACCCAGTCGGGTTTTAGCGCCAAGCTCATTGCCCGATCTCGCCCGCAGACGCCCATCTATGCATTTACGCCTCATCAGCGAGTTCAGCGGCGTTTATGCGTGCACTGGGGGCTCGAACCACGTCACGCCACCTACTTAGAGCGCACGCAAGATATGATAGAGATTGTAGAGCGACAGCTATTGGAAGAGGAGATTGTTCGCGGCGGCGATAGCCTGGTTTTCCTTGCTGGTATGCCAAGTAACCGACCCGGTACGACGAATATGCTACGTTTGCACAGAGTGGGAGAAGAGGTTCGGTAGGGTAGACGCTACGCGTTAATATTCAGAATCGCAAGACCTTATTTAAACAGCGGAGCAGGTTAGTCGAGCACATTCGATTACCTGCTCCGTTTGCATTTAAGCTGTGTTGCTATATCCATTCAGGTGTTTGACATAAGCTCTGTGCAGAACGTCTAACAAGTCAGAGCGCGACAACTGTGGATACTCGCGGGCGTGCACGTTTATTGCTCGATTAATCCTACGCGTAAGTTCGGTTTTGACACGTCCGTTTTGCTTAGTTTCTTCCACGTTTAATTTGACTTTTCTCTCTGCTGCGCGAATTCGATCCACATCCACTTTGTAAAAGACTTCTTGAGGTGTGCTCTTATTCCATGCGCGCTCTATGGGGATGACACCAATTTGCTGGTAATGACGCAGCATTTCTATATCTAACCCGGTTAGTTGGGAAAGTTCTATAATCGTGTAGGGACCGCGTATATTGGACTTAGACATGGTTAACCTCACAAAAGGAGAAGTGGTTTTCACTGTTTCTTTAGCAATACTCATACCAGTAAAGGAGGGTGCCCCAATAGCCTATATTTGCAGGGTTTAACTTTCTTTAAGGAAGTAGGTGTGAAACAATTTTGTGCATTACTCAATGTCGCAAAACAAAATTGTTATGTATCTCGCTGCGTATTCTTCGCAAAACGTAGATAAACGTGTTGAAAATTGCATTAATATTGATTAACTAATATTATATTTTTATTTAAAATTTAAATATTGCGCTGTCAGGTAAAGCAAAAAACAACAGGGCAAAGGTTCGCACGTTTTCCGCTACGGATCGAGATGATGCCATGCTCGATGCGATTGCTCGTTGTCATGGCAACAGCAAGAGTGCGATGATTGCCGGTCTAATTCGCAAGGAATTTTGGCGCGTATTCCCCAACGGCACGGACGCATTTGAACCCGATGAAGGAGCACAGATTAAGTCATGACGCAGACGTAGACGTCACCGGTGATTCGCTACGACTTTTCATTGAGGTATCCAAAACGGATGCGGATGTGATTGTATTTTGCGGCGCGCACTTCATGGCAGAATCCGCAAAGATTTTGAGCCCAGAGAAGAAAGTTTTGTTGCCCAACATGAGCGCGGGGTGCTCTCTGGCCGACTCCATCACGCCAGAGATTCTAGATTATTGGAAAGCCCGCGACCCCGACCACTAGGTGGTCACGTATGTCAACTCTACGGCAGAGGTAAAAGCAAAATCAGATATTTGCTGCACATCGGCTAACGCGGTGTCGGTGGTACGCAGCCTAGAGACGGACAAAGTCCTCTTTACGTCCGGTCGCAATCTGGGACGCTGGGTCGCTGAGCAAGTGCCTGAAAAAGATATAGTGATCTACGATGGAGCCTGTCCGACGCACGACGTGCTGCGCGCCGCTAGCGTGGAGCGCACGCGCGGTGAATTTCCTGAAGCCGTGATCATTGCCCATCCCGAATGTCGTCAGGATGTAGTGGAAATCGCGGACGAAGTATGCTCGACGCGGTCGAAAAATATCCTGAGACGAAGCCGTTTATTATCGCCACGGAAAACGAGATGTTGCATCAGCTTGAAGCGCGTTTTCCCGACAGCGAATTTTTTGCTGCAGACGGCTGTATCGGCTACCGCCTACACTGTTCCTATATGAAGGGGACGGGCTTGCAGGACCTCTACTTTTCCCTTGCTGAAGATTGCTTTGAAATTCTGCTTGAAGACTATGTGATCGAAGGGGCACGGCGCTCACTCGAACGCATGATGGCGGTGCCGCGCGATCA
>CAXGPR010000061.1:0-22595 GCA_964011675.1 uncultured bacterium | reverse complement strand
GTTGCCGTAGATGTTCATATCGCTTCCCACCTCTGTCAGCGCATCTAATCCCTGTAGCTTGGTGAGCTTCTCATTGTCATACACGTTGAGGTTGCCGCCTACGGTTTGCAGCGAGGAGAGGCCGCTTACGCTGGTGAGTCGCTCGTTGCTGTAAATGCTTAAGTGGCCGTTCACCCCGCTGAGGCGACTCATATCCTCTATGCGATCGAGGGTGGCGTTGCCGCCTATCCGCAGGTCGCCCCCCACCGACTCGAGTCCCGATATATCCTCGATAATCTCCAGAGCAAAGTTGCTCTCGATGACGAAGTCTCCGCCGACTGTGGCTAGCTTGGAAAGATCCTCGATGAGTTCGACGGCGGGGTTAAACTCAATACGCAGATTCCCTCCCACTCTCTCGAGGTTAAACAGATCTTCGACGTGAGCCAGTCGCGTATTGTTGTGAATGCGCACATCGCCTCCCACGCTGACCAGTTTCGACAGAGCGCCGATGTCCTGTAGCTTTTCGTTGTGGTGGATGTCCACGCTGCCGCTGACGGTTTGGATAAAGAGGCCTTCAATCGAAGTGAGCTCCTCGTTGTCGTATATGTAGACGTTCCCGCCAATCGTCGTTAGGTCTTCTAATCCATCAAAGCTCTGTAATTCCTCGTTGTTATAAATGCGGACGTCGCCGTTGACCGTGCTGAGGTCGGGCAGGCCGTCCAGCGTTTTTACCAATACTTCTGTTACTACTAGGTCACCTGCAATGGCATAACTACATCCGCCGGCTCGCTCTAGGGCATCGATGTCAAGGACGGAGCGTATAATTACGTCGCCGGTGAGAATGCGCGTTTCGCAGCCGCCGCTATCCGCGTCAATGGAAGCGCCCTTTTGCCCGCCACAGCCCAAGGCTATTGCGGAGAAGAGCAGCCAACAAACGGGCCAACTCGCTCTGTGGAAAATACTCATCTCGCTATTCTATCCGTCGTGATGCCCATAGCGCAGTCGCAGGTTGCGTCTGTCGCCTAGTATTGTGTAGAATGAATCTGAAGGGGCAGGCGTTGCATAGGGATAAATGTAGGGACTGGTCTGAGATTAGGCACATTCGTCTCGGTCCAGCCCATAGCCTCGTAGGGAGTTATGACCGGAAAGAGAGATACTGTGAACGAGTTTGCCGAGCGCTACGCGACGTCGGCTAGCGCGCCCAGCGCCGAGCTGCGCCGACAGTATGAGGAGGAGGGATTTATCCTCCTCTCCGGTCTTATCGACGATGAGACCAGTCGTGCAGCCGCCGCACTCTTGGGCGAGCTGCCGGGGATGGACGGCGATGCCGAGGCCATCGAGGCTCCCCACTTGTTTAACGAAGAGCGCGGTTTAGTAGAATACTACGCGCTGCGCGAACAGGTCTTACTGGACTGCTTTGGCCGCGCGTTTACAGATATGACCCGTATGCTGTCCGATGGGACCGATCTGCACGCACTGCGGGCGGCGCAAACGCAGAACCTAATTTTGCAGGAGCGGGCATGGCAGCCGCCCGGGCCGCACATTGACGGCATCCCTAAAGTCAATCGTCACCGCACGTTTCCTGGCCCGTACGAGATGGCCTTTATGGCGTATTTGAGTGACGTAGAGCCTCGGGGAGGTGGCACAGTGGGATGGCCCCGTTCGCACCGCGCCGTTCGCGCCCTGGCCGAGTCTGACAGGGATCGTTATGCGTATCTGTACGATTTGAACCGGGCCATTGGCCAACTCGATTTGGAGCCGCCCGTCGAACTCTTGCCCAAGCGGGGTGATATCCTCTTCTTTCAGCACTTATGGGTTCATGGAGCGCCGTTCAATACGCGACCGCAGCCGCGCCTAGCCTTGCGTCCACTCTGCGACTGTGCGGAGTGCAACGGGCGCTGGTATAAGCGAGATGGATGGAGTTTCTGGCAGCCGTAACGGCTCTCTGCTAAAGGAGTACGGGCTGCCGAAAATGCGTCGTTAGACGGTAGCGTTTCCCCCGGTTATATTTTGGCCTCAGCAGAGATATTCATACGCACAGTAGTGCACTGTAGAAGGGGGTAGCGAGTATGGCCCATTTGACGCTTGAAGAAAAAAGTTTCTTTAAGGAAAACGGATATCTAATTAAGCGCGGTGCGCTAAGTGATGCACAGGTTCAAGCTGCGCGCAACGCGCTGTGGGACGGCATAGAAGCGGATCGCAACAAGCCCGAGACATGGGTGCAGGCCGGCCCGCGCGTGCCCTGTCCGGGCAGCCATCCTGCCATTCGTGCCACGGTGCAGGAATCGCCGGTTTTTTTCATGATGGAAGAGATGGTGGGGGTTGGTCAGCTCAACGGAGGGGGACCGGGTCCGCATCTGGTTTTTCCATCTGGAGACGACGAGTGGACCGGGGCTAAGCACGGCCATTTGGACGGATACTACACGCCCACCAACGGCGTGCCAGAGGGCACCGTGGGGTATATGACGATCAACGTGACCATCTACGTTGAACACATCGAACACCGAGGGGGCTGCTTTACCGTGTTCCCCGGCACGCACCGGATGGCCCACGAATACTTTAAAACGCACTCGCTGCTTTCTGTGCAGGGGGGATCTTCAAATCGAATATGGAGCGACGAGGAAATGCCCTCAGCGCTTGAGTTTGAAGGAGCGCCGGGAGACGTGTGCTTCTGGCACGGTCAGATGGTTCACACGGGAAGCAAAAACGTCAATCGGAATATTCGCATGGCGCTCATTGGGCGATTTTCGCGCAAGGACAGCAACGACATTCGTTTTGAGACGCCGGACGATATGTGGGCAGACTGGGAGGGATTGCGGTAATGGATCTGGTATTTAGTCCGACAGCATGTCCTGAGCTGGAGCTTCCACAGGTGCTGGAACTGGCTGCCGATAGCGGATTCAAACGCATCCAGCTGTTTCGCGACGCGACGGAAAGCAGCCCGGTGCATCCCAATACGTCTGTGCCGATGGTGCGCGAGCGCATTGCCGCCGCGGGCTTTTCTCTGGCTGGGTTGAACATCCGCAATCTCACGGGTCGCAAAGCCGACTCGGACGATCACAACTTGCCCTATAATCTGCGTCAGTTGGAGTGGGACATTCATCTTGGGCGTGCCCTGGGGCTGACGGAGTTTAATCTGAGCGGAGGCGCGCGAACGGACGAAGCGCAGGAAGACCTGATTGAGGGGACAAACGAGCTGTTGGAGCGCTTGCCGGGCGTCAGGCTCAACTTGGGTAATCAGCAGGGCAATCGCCTGCAGTGCCTGGCAGACTTCCAAGCGGTTTTACCCGCATTGGGCGCGCGCGCGCGCGTCTTACTGAATACGGGCCATTTACTGACGGCAGGCGAAGATGTGCTGGCGTTTACCGAAGCGTTTGCCAACCGGATCTCCGTGGTGCATTTGCGCGACCAACAGGGCGATCGCCCCGTGCCGTTTGGCCAAGGCGACTTACCCTTCTCTGATCTATTCTCGATTTTAAAAGGCGCACACTACGCCGGAGACTTTGTTGTAGAACTGGAAAGCGTCAATTGGGCATCCCCGTGTGACGCGCTGTCGTCAGCGCGTGCCTTCGTAGAAGAGGCCTGGAACTGACCGTGCGGCGCACTCCATAGAAAACGATTCTTTGTGCATTACTGGAGGAGACTACTAACATGAAGAAGATAGCGTTCACCGACTTTCGCACCTGGACACGAGATCGGTTTGTCGATGCACAGACGCGCCGTAGCGCTCGCTTGGCACCGACGTATCTTATCGCACATGAGAACGGCGTCGAGGGAGGAATGCATGATGCGCTGAGTGCGGCCAAGTGGTCGCGCGTTTGTTTTGACCTCTATTCGGGTGCGGTAAAAAGCGCCGAGCTGCTTTTCTACGTGAACGCCTATGACGGCACGCGAGATACGCCCATGCAGGTGCTTGTTAACGGCCATGCGCTGAACCACCGTCAAAACCGGGAGAAAATGCTGACCGGTGGCTGGGATCGAAAGCGCATCAACGCGCGCTACCTGCAGGAAGGCAGCAACGAATTTGTTTTTTCTCATCACGGCAGATTGCACTACGATCCGCATCAGGGCGGTCATGCCGATGTGCGCGTCAGTCACAGCGGGCGAAGTTTTGATGGGGGTAAGAGCTGGCATGGGGACGCTCTGGGTCCCGACCGCGATACGCGCGGTGAATACCTCGTGCGCCTGCGCGTTAAAGGGCATCCGCCCAAGGGGCTACTCACGTCGCCGACAGTCGATGTGGCCGATCCGGACGGCAGCGGGTGCATAGCCCCGCAGATGGGACTGCGCAGAGTTGATCTGGCTGTGCAAGCCGACACGCCGGCCGGAACGTCGATCGAGTTTGAGATGCGTTCGGGCTCCACGCCGGCTTTTGATCCGCGGGCGTGGACAGCTTGGTCAACAACGACGCGATTGGAATGGCCGGGGCGCTTTGTCCAGTTTCGCGCCGTCCTGCGCACCGATTCATCAGACGTTACGCCGGTTCTCAAAGGAGTGACGCTCGGGGTCGAGAGTAAAGAGGATGCCAAGAGCACAGCAGGCATGGAACTCGTCGAACTCGACCATCCCGAGCTTGCGTATAGCTCCTATCCGTTCACCTACTTGGCGCCGCATGCGCGACTCGACCGTCTGCGTAAGCAGCATCGGCTTGACGATGTGATCGCAGAGGGTTCCACAGAGTTAGAACAGCTGGCGCTGCTGCGGGATTGGGTGCACAGCCAGTGGTTGGGCTGGCAGTCGCAGAAGTATTCGTACTGCCCGCCCTGGGATCCGCTGGAAATACTCGAAACGACCAAGGGCGATTGGGGTTTTGGTATGTGCACGCACTATGGAGCGACTTTTGCCGGCTGTGCAAGCGCACTGGGCTGGGTGGCGCGCGTGCTTATTGTCGATCATCACTGCCTGGCGGAAGTGTGGAGCGAGCAGCTTCAGAAGTGGATTTTAGAAGATGCCGGTCCCTGTCGAGAATACGATGCGACCTACGAAATCGACGGCGTGCCAATCAATGCGCTCGAGCTGCACGACTCCCTGCTGGCCGGCCAGCGCGACAAGATCATGTCGAACAAGCTGCCGCAGAATAAGGTTGATCCTATGGATCGTTACGTGGAGACGTTCTGCCGCTTTGGCATCCCCCTGCGCAACAATCATCTGACGCATGCAGAGCCGGCCGAACTGCGCCATGGAAACCTGCAGTATCACTACAACGGCTATCTGTGGTGGTCTGATCAGATTGATCCTACCTATTCAGAGTATTCTCTGCAGACGACGCGTCCGGCGGATTTTTACTGGTCAATTAACCAGACGCGCATATATCTGCAGGCATCGGATCACAGCGGCGTTCTGCACGTCCTACTCGAGCATACGATGCCCAATTTCTCTCACTTTTCCGTGCAGGTCGACGGAGCGGAATGGCAGGAACTGCGCGAAGTCGAGATGGAGTGGAAGTTGCAGCTTGGGCCGAACCGGCTTGCGGTGCGTGCGGTTAACGTGTTTGGCAGAGAAGGCCGTACCTCTCACGCTGAAATTGCCTGTGAGCGATGATATGCACCTTTCTATTTTCACCGATGAAGTGAGCCCTAATCCGCAGCGGGCCATGGCGCTAGCGGCTGCTTGGGACATCCGTGCCGTTGAGGTGCGCAACCTGCCTGGTGGCCGCTTCCCGCGCGCTGCGGACGGCGAACTGGCCGAGTTTGGTCGGTGGGTTGAAGCGGCTGGACTGCGCGTGTCGGGCGTTTCTCCCGGCCTGTTTAAATGTGCATTGGACGATCCGCAGGTGCGTGAAGGTATCGATAGGCTGCTGCCGCGCTCGTGCGAATGGGCGCAGCGCTGGGGTACAAATTTAGTTTCGGTGTTTGGTTTTTTGAGAGACGACGGCACGGTGCCAGAAGGAGTCGTCGAGTATTTAGCGCAGATGGCTTCTATTGCGTCTGAGCACGGATGTCGGTTGGTCTTAGAGAACGAGGCCGTATGCTGGGGCAACACGGGAAGAGAGGCGGCTGACATTGTGCGGCAGGTTGATCAGCCCAACTTTTCTCTACTGTGGGATCCCGGCAACTCAGCCCGTGCCGGTTCGCGCGACGCGTTCCCGGGTGAATATGCCGAGCTGCGCGATCTCGTCGAGCACGTGCACGTGAAAAATTTTCATTTGGACAGGGATGCGTGGTCTCTCATGGCCGACGGCATCGTTGACTGGGCCGGTCAGCTAGCCGCGCTGCAGGCCGATCAGTATGCGGGTTATTTAGTAGTGGAAACGCACGTTAAGAAACGTCCACCGGGTCTGCAGATGCGCGATGGTCTGGACGGTTTGGAAAGCAATAGCTTGGACAACTTCGACTGCTTGCGCACCCATTTACAGCGTCTTGCTGATTGAACGCACCGTCTCTAGCCACGCGCGCGGTGCGCGGTTTTTTATGGAATGGCAGCGCCTCGCTCGTTCAACTGGGAACGATCGTCGCGCTCTATGCGCTCCTTGAGGTCGAAGAACTGGGCAGCTTCGAATGGGGTCTCTCGCTGGTCATGCTGCTCGCCATTATCGGTGACTTGGGCCTGGGGACTGCGCTCGTGCAGCGCCCCGACGCGGTCGATGCTCACTTTGATACGGCATTCTGGACGAATGTTGCATGGGGTCTGCTGTTGACTGGTATAGTCATTCTGAGCGCCCCGGCTCTTGCAGGCGTATTGGGAGGCGAAGATCCCGTGCTTTTTTCGGGCGTTGTGCGCACGCTGTGCTGGCTGGTGCCGTTTGCCTCTGTCTCGGCCGTCTTTCGCGCTCGCCTACAGCGCGACCTCAACTTTTCTGCCGTTGCCCTTTCGGAAGTCGTTTCATCGTTCAGCTTTGCACTCGTAGTCGTGGTGCTTCTTTGGATGCGTCCGGACTGGGGCGTCTACGTCCCGGTTGTGGCCTCGGTCTTTCGTGAAATGGGCCTTCTTTGCAGTCTCTGGTACTCAACGCGCTGGCTACCCGAGCGCCGCTGGCGCGCCGCTGCGCTGCGCGACCTGCTCCGATTTGCGCTCAATTTTACCGGCGCCCGTTCGGTTGCCTACTTTAATACTAAAATCGCACACTTCTTTATTTTTCCACTGCTCGGGAGTGCTGCGCTGGGCTATTATGCGATCGCAGAACGGCTGACGTTGACGCCGCTAACGCGACTGGCTACCACCATTAATCGCGTCTCATTTCCCGCGTTTTCTACGATTCAAAACGACGATGCGTTGCTGCGCAGGGGATATATGCAGTCTGTGCAGAGCCTGTTGATCAGCATGGGACCCTTGCTGGCCGGCGTCTTTGTATTCGCGCCTGAGATACTGTATTTGCTGGGCAAAGAGCCCGCGCGCAGCGCCCTGCGCCTCTTGGCCATAGCCACGCTGTTTAAAGTGGTGGGGACTATGGTGGGATCGATGTTTATGGCCAAGGGACGCACCGATTGGTCTCTGTATTGGTCGCTCTTTAGCGTTGGGGTATTGGTCCCTTCTATGTATTTCATCGGTATTCCTCGCGGTTTAATGGGCGTTACAGGCGTTATAGCTGCCTCTTCTCTGCTCTTTCTGCTACTTTCTCAGCAGCTGGCCAACCGGCTAATTGCGCTTCCGTTTCTCGAGTATGCGGGTCATTTACTGCGCCCGATATCCGTTGTCTCAATCGTGTTCGCCGTCCTGTGGTTGACACGCCCTCTGCTATCTGGCAGTTCGTCTTTCGTGCTCCTACAGGGGGCGATCTTGGGCGGGCTTACAACGCTATTTTCCCTGCGCCTGCTGGTATGGGAACTGTGCTCAAGCTACTGGCGTCGCCTGCGCGGCTAGGTTGGTTCAAAAGCGTGTAAAATCTCTGTTTCATCCTTTGCAAAGTAACAACTCTTGGAGTATGTTCTCTACTGTTCGGTCTACTATTTAGGAGTGTAAAGGAGCTCAAGATGAGTGAAAAGAATGGACATAGCGACGGCCACACCGGCACGCTGCGGTTAAAAACGGGCTTGGCAGAAATGCTCAAGGGGGGCGTAATCATGGACGTGGTTACGGCCGACCAGGCAAAGATCGCCGAAGATTCAGGCGCGACCTCTGTGATGGCGCTGGAGCGCGTGCCGGCCGATATACGGGCCGAAGGAGGTGTGGCGCGTATGTCTAGCATCGAGCTACTGCGTGAAATCATGGAGTCGGTTTCGATACCCGTGATGGCCAAGTGCCGCATCGGCCACCTTGCCGAGGCGCAGATGCTGCAGGCCTTGGGAGCCGACTACGTGGACGAGAGCGAAGTGCTGACGCCGGCTGACGAGCACTTCCACATCGACAAGTTTGCCTTCGACGTACCGTTTGTCTGCGGCTGTCGCAACCTCGGTGAGGCGCTGCGTCGCATCGGTGAGGGCGCCGCGATGATCCGCACTAAGGGCGAGGCGGGTTCTGGCAATATCGTCGAGGCCGTGCGCCACATGCGCACCGTCACGGACGAACTCCGTCGCCTGACAACGCTCCGTCCCGAGCAGCTTATGACGGCGGCCAAGGACTTAGGTGCTCCCTACGAAATCGTACGCATGGTTGCCGAAAGCGGTAAACTTCCCGTGCCCAACTTCGCTGCAGGAGGCGTAGCGACGCCGGCCGACGCTTCGCTGATGATGCAGCTGGGTGCCGAAGCGGTTTTTGTCGGCTCCGGCATATTCAAGTCGGGCGATCCGATCGTCCGGGCCAAAGCCATGGTCGAGGCGACGACGCACTATGAGGATCCCGACGTGCTAATTCGCGTGTCGGAAAACTTGGGTGAAGCGATGGTGGGGATCAATATCGATACGCTTGAAGAAAAAGATAAACTGCAGACGCGCGGCTGGTAGGCGCGGCGCAAAGCGAATCGCAGGCCCTGTCTTCCAGAGTGGAGGCAGGGCCTTTATATAGAGAGAGCTATGGCAGTGGAATTAGGCGTATTGGGACTGCAGGGAGACTATGCTGCGCACGGGGCTATGTTGGACCGGCTTGGTGCAACTTGGCACATAGTTAAGAAGCCGAGTCAGCTCGACGGTATAGACGGACTGGTTATGCCCGGAGGTGAAAGCACCACGCTGATCAAGCTGATGGATTCATCGGGGCTCTGGAAGGCAATAGCCGATTACGCGGCGTTGGGAAAGCCCATCTTAGGAACCTGCGCAGGGATGATCTTGGTGGCAAAAGACGTGATCAATCCGGCACAGCGATCGCTGGGGCTGATTGATATAGGCGTCGAGCGCAACGGCTACGGCCGTCAGATTGACAGCGCCGAAGTGGGCGGCATTTTTCGAGACGCAGAGGGATATCGCCCCATGGATATGGTATTTATTCGCGCGCCGCGGATTACGCGATTGGGGGACGGGGTTGAGGCACTGGCTGAATGTCGAGGCGACGTGGTGATGGCACGACAAGACCGGGTGGTGGTTGCTTCATTTCATCCAGAGCTTACGGATGATCTAACTGCTCATCGATACTTTGTGGAAATGGTGGCGTAGCCTGCTGTGCTCCGCCTTGAGTTTTAAATACCCCGTGCAAAACATCGTTTGCACGGGGTATTTTTGTTATGCGTGTTGGTGTTTGCTCTACGCTAAAAGTCGAACCGCACTTTGGCCGACAGGCGATTAACGCCGATCGAATCGTCAGCAAAGATAATATCGCGCTGCAGATGAAGACCCACGTGTAAGCGGTCGTTCAGTCCCACCTCAGCGCCTATGCCGGGCGCAAGGGCAAAGTAGCTGTCGCCGGTAGTAGGAGCGTAGATCTCGGCGTCAATGGCCAGGTAGTATGCAAAGGGACTCGCGTCAAAGACCGAACGCGTTCCGGCCGAGAGTAGATGGGCGTCTTGGTTGGCAATTCGCGCGTAGCCGACCTGAAAACCCAGCCAGTTCTCGATTTGATAACCGACATACAGACCGGTAAATAGGTCCGTCTCTTCCGTTTCTAGGCCATTTTCATATTCTGTAGAAACGGTTGCCGAACCGAGATGTCCTTCGACGTAGAGTTGGCCCTCGCTGCGAAAGCGCCCGTAGCCGCCCCTGCCATACTCGCTGCCCTCAGGACCGTCGGTGCGTCCAGGCTCTGCGGCGTATAGGACCAGGCTGGGGGGTGTCGAGCGGCGCCCTGAGTCGGCGGCCGAAGCCGCTGTAGCCAGTGCCAGCATCGCAATAGTTGTCCAGCGTAGCATGACTTATCTCCTTTAAAAGCCGATACTCTGCTTTTTGAAGTGCTTGGTTATTTCCTTGTGGTCGGTCCACACAATTTCGGTTGTGGCAATGTCCGTCAATTCAAAGGTCGCCTTGTAGTAGACTACTTTCTGGCTACCGACTTGCTGTATGGTCGAAGTAATGACCCCGCCCATCATATATCGGGCACCGCGCTGGTTGCCGGGTCCTTGGGCCTCGTCTTCGCGCACGTAACCCGACCCCTGATACTCATACTCTTCGGCGATTTCCTGCCGCGCCGTTTTGTCCAAGAAAGTGAACTTACCGCTCTGGATAAGCGCCGTTTTTACGTGGTCGTAGAGCGCCTGCATGTCGATGTGCTCAGACGTTCGATTGCGCGGCACTTCCAAGATGACGACCGGCTTCTCCACGGCGCGACCGTCGATCCAGCCTTCCATGGAACCGATCATCTTTTTAGCGACCAGCTGCATGTCGTTCTGGTTCCACTTGTCGTCGAGCATGGAAATCTCATTGGGATCGCCATATTCTCCGCGGGTAAAGGCTCTGGGCCCGCCGCAGGCGCTTAGGATGAAGGTCGCCGCTAAGGTTAGACCTAATGCCCATGTCTTCATGTGTGTTCTCCTTATGCGTAGCGTGTTTTAGTCCCACTCGCACTGAAAGTTTGTCCGCTTCAAATGCCACTTATCGCTGAGCATTTGATCCTGTTGGTAGAGAGCCTGTAGGGCGCAGTAACTCTGCAGGGAGCTAGAGGGATAGGTGAAAGCGTATTCGCTGGCGGCTTCGCGCTCGCGCGCTGTGAGGTCGGCTGATCCGTAGATATTTGGTCGAGTCGAAGTAAAGACCAGCGCCTTCTTTGGGCCGTAAGTCTTTAACGGCACGTCGGCGGCAAACGTCACGCGTCGAACCTGTTTAGGTAAGAGCAGGTCGCTGTTGTCCACCCGTTCGTCGCGCTGCCAGCGTCCGGCTAAAATCTGCTGTAGGTTGCCTACGAAAACGCGTTCGCGCTGGTCGTCGGGCACGATTAGGTAGAGGTAGCGCTGGCGCGCTTGAGTGGAGAGGGGTTTGTTTCCGCCCAAGCCCTCAAAATCCAGATGGATCGTCAACTGCACCGAGCGGTTGGGAGAGAGGGCGTGTAGGGAAAGTGCCTGTAGCACGGCTTCCGATACTCCGGCTTCCTTGAGGTCGATCAGCGCGTCGACCGACGCATCGCAGGCGCAGCGTCGCTCCTCGAGCATTTTGATAATGGCGCCCTCGCTAAACTGGCTAGCGCTGAGCTTTTTTACGTCGTCCGGTCTCATCGGCAGCTGCTGGGAGCGTTCGTAGCGTTTGGGCAGCGCACCCCCATCCCAATCGACGATGTTGATGATCTGTCCTCGCCCTAGCGGATCCACGCCGCTGGCGGGCGTGCTCTGCTGTGCGGTAAGTGCCTGTGCGCCAATCAAGGCGGCAAGCGTTGCCGTAGCGATGTGTTTTTTCATGGTGTACTCCTCAGTGAAAAACGCGCGTGCTCAAAAAGGTTTTGTTCCCTTCCGTTTGTTCAACGTGGGGAAGGGCCTGCGTGTGCACTACTCGTCCCTGTGCATCTAAGACTTCGATATGCCGTGATGCGGCATCGCCTCCGGTCGGAAGGCGCGCGATGTGAACGGCGCGCGGTAGCGACAGCCAACCGCGTGTGTCCGCAGCCTCTGTTGCGTTGCCGAGTAGGCTGAATAGGCCACCGACTAACTCGCCGAGTCCCTTTTTGAATGCCCGGTCGTCCTCGTCGTCCCCCGCATTTGCTATCGTCTTCTCTATGCTCTTAGACGCTAAATACTTGGCGGTTGCACGCGCAACGGTACGCAGCAGAATGTGATCAAATTTCTGCTCCAACGTGCGGCGCGCAATGATGTCTAGATCTTCGGCTAATACGCCCATGGCGCTGGTCTGGCTATCGCGCAGACGCACGGCTCCGAGAGGAGGCGAGGTGGTTTTGTAGTGGGGCAATGCCAGACTTAGCCAGTAGTCAACCGCATAGTCGTGGTATACGTAGTGGTTGTTGTAGCGATCGACTGCCCGTTCGGAGAGCGTCCAAATGGCGTCACCTCGATCGTCTCTAAGAATGGGAATACTCATTTGGTTTTGCTCTTTGCGCGGCACAAAGCCGCTCTCAATAAAGACGATTATTTCGCCATTCGGCGGCAGTTTGATCTCCTCTGGGCGCAGGCGGTATCGTTCCGTATACAGCCGCACTTCTTCGCTGTAGCCTAGCTTTTGAGCAACGCGCACCAGATCGATAAGCAGCATGCGCGGCACGCTGGTGCCAAATGCCTCTCTGTATGCACGATAGCCTTTTTCGGCATCTTTATACGATATGAAGGCATCGTTCCACTCGCCTTCGCTGTCGAAGAAGAGGCCCGTTACATATTGCATAAAAGCATCGTTTTTGTAGCTCAGCTCGTACTCGGTCTGCTGGGCGTAGGATGCGAGTTTGAGATTGGCTTTGCGGCATTCGACTAGTACGGCCTGACGATCGCCCAGTCGTTCGTAATTTAACGCGCGGAAATAGTGAATGAATACGCGCTCAAACTCTTCGCCGCGATAGGCTACAATTGCATCGTTGGTCAAGAAGGCTGCGGCTTCGCGCGAGACTGACCGGGTGTATAGGCGGTCAATGAGGCGTTCGGCGCGCTCAAATTCTGCGTTGGATTGGGCGTACAGACCCTGGTAGTGAAATATGAGCCCGCGCTCCAAGCGATAGAGCAGCATATTGGTTTTGCCGTTGGGCTTTTCTAGTCGGTCCAGCGCATCGGCGTAGTTTCCCTGTCGCAGCTGGCTGAGCGAACGCGAAACGTAGCTAGAATAGCCGGCCGCGCAGCCGCTGAGAGAGAGAAGAAACGCACTGCAAATGGCGATGCGCAATGATAGTAGGCTTCTCATCTATCAGGGGTACTCCCGCTCCAAGGTCCACCTATTGGATGCGCTGAGTTGGCAATTGTTCCCAAGGGGATTCGGGCTTTCAGTTGGGTAAAGGTGGGAAAGAAGCTGCACGTGCGCGCTCTCTTTCCCGCTGCAGAGACAGGGGGGATGGCAAGGAGTCACTCTGTGCGAGCGACGCGTATGGCGATGCCGTCGCGCACGCTCGAGAGCGCGCGCGGTTCTCCTTCGATACTTCCGATAACGTTTACCTCCGTCACGAGGCGACATTCGTCACCCTGAGACGCGGGCGTAGGCCCATAGGGTAGGGCTAGTGAATTGCCGCCGGTCCAGAAGCACACGGTGCCCGGATCAACCACCTGACGGGCGTCGTCCTCCAACTCTGCGCGCACGGGCAGTTCAAAGTAAACCTCTTCCCCCCAGGTGCTGGCCGAGGCGGTGTGCGGCAGTGCTTCCCAAACTAAACGGGCCGTGGGCGTGTCGTTCATTATCGCCGTAAGGCGGCCGCTTTCCCAGCTGATTTCGATGCGCACTTCGGGTCTCTTTTGCAAGTGAGTGAAATTTGCTTAAAGGTATGACCAGATGTAATATAAATAGTCGTCGAACGACCTCAAAACACACCCCTTTATATGCATAGAAACAGGATGACTAAGCCCAGAGTTGCCGTTGTTGGCTATGGATTTGCAGGACGCTGTTTTCACACGTATTTGGTCGATCTTGCCGAGGGACTAGAGCTCTATGCGCTTGCTAGTAGCCGTCCGGAAGCGCGTGCCGATGCCGAACAGCGGTTTGGCATCAAGACCGTGGAAACCTTTGAAGAGATTCTTGCCGATGAGGCGGTTGATCTCATCGTGTTGGCCACGCCTAACGACCTCCATGCGCCGCAGGCCATACGGGCCATGGAAGCGGGCAAGCACGTGGTGACCGACAAGCCCATGTGTCTGAGCCTGCGCGAGGCCGATGCGATGATTGCGGCTAGTCGAGAAAATGACCGCCTGCTCAGCGTTTTTCAAAATCGCCGCTGGGACGGTGACTTCTTAACGGTCAAACAAGTGCTAGACGAAGAATTGCTTGGAGCACCTTTTCTCATCGAGATGTTTTGGGGCCAGTATGGCGTGCCGCGCGGCTGGCGCGGCGATGCTGCGCACGGTGGGGGCAAGTTTTTCGACCTGGGAGCGCACTTGGTTGATCAGGCCCTTCAGCTGGTCGATGCGCCGGTTGAGCGCGTGTATGCTGCGTTTCACACTCCGCCGGGCTGGTCGCGTGATATTGAGGCGCATGCGATGGCGAGTATTCGCTTTGCCAACGGCGTTGAGGCGCGCGTCGAGAATTCTTCCATGGCAAAAAGTCCGAAACCGCGCTGGTATGTTTTGGGCACCGAAGGAGCGCTTGTAAAAGAGGGCATTGATCCGCAGGAGCCGGCGATGATTGCCGGTGATATAGACGCTGCGAGCGAGGCGCCAGAGCACTACGCCCGGCTCTTTCACAGCGCGTCTGGACAGGCTGCCGAAACGATCGTCGAGACGGTGCCCGGTCGCTGGCGTTCCTACTACGAAAATATTGCAGAGGCATTAGCAGGTCGCTCCAAACTGGCGGTCACTGCCGAGAGCGTGCGCGCGTCACTGGCCGTTATTGAAGCGGCTCGGGAGGCTGCTGCGACGGGCAAGGCAGTTGACTTAAAATGAAGCTAAAGCCGGGAAATTACGGTAAAGAGACCACGTTTGAGGTGCGCAATTTCGACGCGGCGATTTCCTCAGAGGAGTATGCGCGTCTCGGCAAGCACCCGCTCTATTTGGTGTTAGATAATCTGCGCAGCGCCTTCAACGTCGGAGCCATATTCCGCACCGCAGACGCCGCCCGTATTGCGGAGGTGTTGACCTGCGGTTACACGGCGCATCCCCCCCATAAAAAGCTGGATAAGACGGCGCTGGGCACGCTGGATTTTGTTCCGACGCGCCATTTCGAAACGTCCTCTCACGCCCTGGACTATCTGCGAGACGAAGGCGTCGCCGTGTGGGCGTTGGAGACTACCTCCCACAGCGTATGCTATACCGAAGTCGACTATCCACAGCCGCTGGCTCTCGTATTGGGGAACGAGGCGCTCGGCGTCGAGCGCGCGACGTTGGAGCGCTGTGATCAAATGCTGGAAATACCCATGTACGGGTATAAGAACTCGCTCAATGTAGCCGGTGCTGCAGCCGTCGCCTGTTTTGAGGTGCTTCGCCAGTGGCGCACTTGTGGTTTAGTCCAAGATCCCACCGTTCATGGATAAAAAAGTATCCCTGCTCCGAGCGCTTAGAACGCACCTGCGCGAGCGTATATCCATCGAATTTACCTCGCGCATCTATCTATACAGTGCCCTTGTTGGGTTGATTTCTGGGCTAGGAGCGGTGCTGTTTACGTATGGCTTGGAGCTAGCGCGTTTTGTGTTTGTAGAAAAGCTGGCGGGGTTCAGGCAGCTGCACCCCGATGGAGAAGTGCGCGTAGACTTCTCCTTTTGGGGGGAGACCGTATACGATGAGCAACTTTGGCTGCTGCTTCTATTGCCCGCACTGGGCGGTCTGTGCAGCGGATATATTGCGCATCGTTTTGCACCAGAAGCGGAAGGGCCGGGCGCCGATGCAATGATTGACTCCTTTCACAACGGACGTGGCATTATCCGCCCAGTCGTCGCTCCCGTCAAAGCGCTGACGACCATCATAATGTTGGCTTCTGGTGGAGCGGCCGGACGGGAAGGACCGCTTATCCAGATCGGTGCCAGTTTGGGCTCTTGGCTGTCGGCGCGCTTGCGTCTGTCGGCGTCTCAGCGACGCATACTGCTGCTGGCGGGAACGGCCGGTGGGCTGGGCGCTATTTTTCGCGCGCCGCTGGGTGCGGCCATTACCAGCGTTGAGATTTTATACCGCGAGGACTTCGAGAGCGACGCGCTTATTCCCTGCGTAATAAGTTCGTTCGTTGCCTATTCCATATACGTTTTTACCTTCGGGTTTTCTCACCTATTCACTCTGCCATACCTGTCTTTTACAGACGTTCGAGAACTCCTGTTCTATCTGCTCTTAGGAACGGTGTGCGCTTGTGTGGGCGTTTTTTACATACGGCTGCTGCGCTGGGGAAATGCGCAGTTTGCCAAGCTGCCGTGGCCGCGCTACCTCGTCGTCGGTTTTGGGGGACTGCTTGTTGGAGGCATCGCGCTACTCGATCTGCGGGCGTTGGGCAGTGGCTTTGGCGTGCTGCAGTTGGGTATTGACGGTCAGCTTGGTATAAAGGCTTTTATAGCGCTGGCGATACTCAAAATATTCGCCTCTATGTGCACGGTTTCTAGCGGTGGTTCCGGTGGGCTCTTTGGTCCGTCGATTTTTATAGGCGGTATGCTGGGGGGTACGATTGGCACGATAGGGCAGAGCTATTTTCCAGAAGTCGTGCAGCAGCCCGCCGCCTATATGGTGGTGGGCATGGCCGCTTTTTTCGGTGCCGTCGCCAACACGCCGCTGGCCGCGCTGATTATCGTAACGGAGATGAGCGGCGGCTACCATTTGCTGCCTCCGCTGATGGTAGTGGGTGCGCTTGCGCTTATTTTTACGCGTAGCTATCACATGTACACTAATCAGGTGCAGAATAAATTTCATTCCCCGGCGCACGTAAAAGATCTCACGGTCAACGTGCTGAAAGGGCTGCGCGTAACGGACGTATTTGCTCGTATAGACAACACGTCGGAAGCGCTTGTTAGCAATATCTTGCCCTATTTTTCCCTGGCTGCACTCAGCAAGAAAATGGGCCACGTACACTTTGTCGTCGTCGACGATGCCGAGCAGCTGCGCGGTATGATCAGTTTAGAGGATATAGAGCTGCCCGAGGATGATTTTATGCGCAATCTCGTGCTGATTGAAGATATGGTGGTCGACGATGTGAAGCCGCTCGACGCGGAGGATAACCTGCACGAGGCGCTGCAGAAGCTGCTCGACAGTGGCTACGACAAGCTGCCGGTAGTACGGCGCGACGAACACGGGAAGCGTCTGCTGATGGGCTATATGATGCACCGAGACCTGATGCGCATCTACCACGAAGAGGTCAAGGCGCTGGAAGATCAGGAATAGCTCAGGGTTTGTTTGCGCTGTAGGGCGTTTTTATATAGCGCCTGGCGCGTTCGTGACTGTCGCTGTGCGCGGGCAGAGAGAGAACGCGGGTGTAGCGTTGCTTGGCTTCCGTCGGGTCGCCGGTTAGGTCGGCCAACATGCCGAGATAGAGGTTGGCTAGTGCACCATAGGCTAAGTCTCTCTCTCGGTCCGTATTTTTCAGCAGGGCGTCTGCTGCGCGCAGGTGCGGCTTGGATTCGTCGAACCGGCGTTTAAAAAAGGCGTAGCGTCCAAGGTAGTATAGTGCTTCGATGCGCCCGTGCACGTGGTAGCCCGTATGCTCTTCCCGGCTGCGGTCGACGTAGCTCTGATAGAGCGCATAGCCCTCGCTCCAGCGCCCAACTTCGATCAGGTTGCGAGCGGCATAACGATGAAAGAGCGCGTTGTCTGGGTACTGCGCGTAGAGCGACTGCAGATAGGGCAAGGCCGCGCGGTCGTCCCGCTCGAATATGCGATAAATCTGCGCTAGGAAATAGGCGGCCTCCGCGCGCGCGTAACGACCGTGCTCGGCCACTTCGCGCAGCTGGTCCAGGCCGCGCTGGCGATCTCCGTCTGGCAGAAAGGCCATCACGGGACGAATGATGGCGTGGCGTTGCGGCATGACGTCTGCAAAGTAGTTATAGATACCCTGACCAAAGAGAATGTCTCTGTTGTGGGGTTCGAGTTGGCTGCTTTTTTCGAGCAGAGGGAGCGAGCGTAGGCCGTCGCGCGCCGCCTGTAAATACTGTTCGCGATCTCCGCGCAGTCGTCCGCGAAACCCGATAGCGCCTCCCTTGAATAGGATGGCGTCAAAGTTGAGTGGATCCTCTGCAAGGGTTTGATCACAGACCTCTACACAGCGGGCTAGCTGGGCGTAAAACGCTTCGTCGTGGCTGCGGTCGTCGAGGTCGATGAGGACGCGCCACCAGGTAACCATAGCTCTGAAGAAATAGCCGAGCGGGTTGTCTGGCTCGGCCGATATAACCGCTGCAAAGTGCGCATCGGCCTCGTCAAAGCGGAGGTTGTAAATCAGGTCTATGCCGAATTGGATGCGTTCGTCTTCGTCGCGCAGCGTATAGGCTGAATCGGCATTGGCCGGCAAAAGAGCGAGCAGTAGAATCAGCGCAGCGGCGTGTGAGACGATTGATACGCGGTGCATGAGGTGTCTAATGGCGATCCGATCCTTGGACGTGTTTATGGGAGAGCACGTGATACCTTTTTAACTGTGCAATACAATGGGCGGCAGGGCGTTGAGTGCCCGCCGCATAGGACCCATAAAAATACTACGTTGAGGCCGTTATGAAAAAACACGGTGTGGTTGTCATTGGCGGGGGATCCGGTGGCTATGCTGCCGCGCGCACTGCGCACGAAGCGGGAGCGGACGTTGCGGTGGTGGACTGTGGACCGCTAGGAGGGTTGTGTATTCTGCGCGGCTGTATGCCGAGTAAGGCCATTCTGCGCAGTGCTGAAATAATGGAGCACATGCGGCGCGGTGCAGAATTTGGTTTGCTAGACATGTCTCCCCAAGCTGATTTGGCGGCGATTATGGAGCGCAAGGATCGGCTTATCAAGGAGTTTGCCGATTATCGCATCGAACAGCTGCGCGATGGTCGTTTTACGCTGTATGAAGAGCGGGCAGCGTTTGTAGCACCAAACCAGATTCGCGTCGGTGATAGCATTGTTGAGGGGGAGTATTTCATTATTGCTACGGGATCGACCGTCCATCGCGCGTCGATACCGGGATTGGACGAGGTCGGCTTCATCACAAGTGACGAAGCGCTCGAATTGCGCACTCAGCCCGCGTCGATGATCGTGCTGGGTGGCGGTCCGATCGCGTTGGAGTTAGCTCAGTTTTACCAGCGCGTTGGAACGCAGGTACACCTTATCCAGCGAAGCGATCACGTACTGTCGGCAGGCGACAGGGATTTGGCTCTTCCCCTAGAAGCGCGCCTGCGCGCTGAGGGTATGCACGTATATACCGACACACAGCTGCATCGCTTTGAGGAGATAGATGGTAAGAAAGTGGCGCATTTCTCATGCGCAGGCCAGGAGTACAGCGTCTCAGTCGACGAGGTGCTACAGGCGCTAGGACGCCGTCCCAATACCGATGGATTGGGTTTGGAACAGGCAGGCATTGAGACCGAGAGAGGGCGCGTGGTCGTCGATGCGGAGATGCGCACCAGTCAGCCGCACGTTTTTGCCGTGGGAGACGTCAATGGCCTACACGAGATCGTGCACATAGCCATTGAGCAGGGAGAAGTAGCCGCTTACAATGCGACTCATCCCGACCGTCCCGCGCAGCGGACGGATGATCGCTTGGCCGTGCAGGTTACCTTCACCGATCCACAGGTTGCCAGCGTAGGTCGGTCGGAAAAGGAGTGCGCAGAAAATAACATCTCCTATTTAGTGGCGTCTTATCCCTTTAATGATCACGGTAAATCGATGTGTCTGGGCGAGACGCACGGTCACGTTAAACTGCTTTGCGCGCCGCGCTCAGGCGAAATTATTGGTGCGCACATTGTAGGTCCCGAAGCGGGTGAGCTGATTCACGAGCTTATTGCCGTTATGTATTTTCGCGGCACGGCCCGCGATCTGATGCAGATTCCGCACTACCATCCCACGCTTGCAGAGATTCTCACATACCCGGCAGAAGATATCGTGGAGCAGATGGAATAAGCATCTACAGATACGCAACAAAACAAGAGAGCGCCCGAACCGCATAGGTTCGGGCGCTCTCTTTGTCTCTCTACTGTGATCGCGCGTATTTATCGGTCGGCCAGCAGCCTATCTCAATCGTAATACTCTTGCCCCAGGTGGGTGATTAGGTCTTCGCCCATCATGAAGCGCAGCGTATTCTTCAATTTCATTAGCTGGATAAAGATATCGTGTTCAGGATACAGATCGGGTGCGGCCTGCGGGCTCTTAAAGTAAAACGAGAGCCACTCTTGAATACCGCCCCAACCGCAGCGCTGTGCCAGGTCCGTAAAGAGCACTAGGTCGAGAACGAGTGGTGCTGCCAGGATGCTGTCGCGGCACAGGAAATCCACCTTGATTTGCATTGGGTAGCCGAGCCAGCCAAAGATATCGATGTTGTCCCAGCCCTCTTTCTCGTCGCCGCGGGGCGGATAGTAGTTGATGCGCACTTTGTGATAGATATCGCCGTATAGCTCTTTGTGCAGCTCGGGCTGTAAGATGTACTCGAGTACGTCGAGTTTGCTTACCTCTTTGGTCTTAAACGAATAGGGGTCGTCGAGGACCTCGCCGTCGCGGTTACCGAGAATATTGGTGGAGAACCAACCTCGGACGCCGAGCATACGCGCTTTGAAACCGGGCGCTAGGATGGTCTTCATCAGCGTTTGGCCGGTCTTGAAGTCTTTACCGCCAATGGGCACGCCCTGCTGCTTGGCGAGTTGGATCATGGCGGGGATATCAACGGTCAAGTTGGGAGCACCGTTTAGAAAGGGCACGCCTTCCTGTAGCGCTGCGTAGGCGTAGATCATGCTCGGCGCAATTGAGGCATGGTTTTCCTTGATTGCTTTTTCTAAGCTCTCAAGGTCATCGTGCACGGGATTGGGTTCGAGGAAAATTTCCGTGCTGCCGCACCAGATCATCACGAGTCGGTCAACGCCGTTGTCCTCCTTGAAACGCTGGATGTCTTCGCGTACTTCCAACACCATGGCCCATTTGTCTTTGCCCGATTTGATGTGCGACCCCTCCAGACGGCGCACGTAGTCGCGGTCGAAAACGGCCTTCATGGGTTTGACCGTGCGCAGGCGTTCCTCAATGGCGTTGAGCGTGTCTTTTTCCAGGACGCCAGCGTGTGCGGCTGCCTCGTATGCGTCGTCGGGGAATACGTCCCAGCCGCCAAATACGAGGTCATCTAGCCCGGCTAGAGGAACGAAGTCCTTGATGAGCGGTGAGCGGCCCTCGGTGCGCTTGCCGAGGCGTATTGTGCCCATTTGGCTCAGTGAGCCGATGGGCTGGCCGAGTCCGGCCTTGATGGCTTCTACGCCGGCGATTACGGTAGTCGCTACGGCCCCCATGCCTGGCATGAGGATGCCGAGCTTGCCGTTGGCGGGTTTGATAGCACTAGGTCGGTCCATTGTTAACTCCTTGGGTAAAGATCGCGTATGACAGAAAAAACGCACAGAATAGAACATTTGGAAAATCAATTATTGTTATACTAACTATAGTATTTTTCTATAAATCGGAGTAGAGCGGGTGTGTTCGAAGTGAAAAAGTTCTCTATGGGAGGAAACTCAGAGGGCTAGTTGGAGATGGAGCGCGGCGCTGGGCTTTTGCGCGATGCGCTGACAGAACGCTGCCAGGTCTAAGCCCATATACGCTTCGCTGTCCATGGGAATCGCTAGGTTGTCAAGTGCTTTAATGCGCAGCTTGTTTGCTCCACGTTCGTTGCCATCGCGGAGCTTTATTTGCATTGCCGCTAGCTGAACGAGGCCCCGTAAAAAACGGGCCAATATGCTCGATTGTGGTGCGGTTTTCCACAGGCCTTCCCACGCTTCGTGTGCCTCCCAATAATAGCGGTGGTTAAACAAATCCACGCCGTACAGATAGGCGCTACATTCGGACCACGCTTGCTCTGAGGCCGAGGGGCCTGCGTATTCGGGTATGTCGTAGCTGTGTCCTTCGGGATGGGTTCGTGGATGGGGCGTCAGGCCCGGTTGATGAGCGTAGGAGGGAAACGGTTGATCTGGAGCGTATCGCGCGTGGAAAGTCACGCCGCGATACGCTCCAGATCGCGCAGTTCGAGCAGGCGCTCCATGAGTGGAGCGAGTTCCTTATACGCGTTCAGCTCGGCTCGCAGCTGCGAAGCGCCGCGCAGTCCGCGAAAGTAGCCGCTGTAGTGTCGGCGTATGCCGAGCAGCGCATAGCGCTCCGCGTCGTGTTCCAAGCAGAGTTGGAGATGGCGAATGCACAGCTCGGCCCGCTCTTTGAGCGTGGGCTCAGGTAGCAGTTGGCCGGTTTCGAGAAAGTGACGTGCATCGCGAAAAATCCACGGGTGGCTAATGGCGCCTCGGCCGATCATGACTCCATCACATCCCGTCATATCAAAAGCGTCTCGGACGTTGTGCGGCGTGACTACATCGCCGTTGAGGATTATCGGCATGGAGACGGCTTCTTTTACGCGGGCGATCCAGGAATAATCGACTGTGCCTTTGTGGCCCTGCGAGCGGGTTCGACAGTGAAGGCTCAGTGCGCGCACGCCGAGGTCTTCTAACATGCGCGCCACGTCGACAATTTGTATGCTGTCTCCATCCCAGCCGAGTCGCGTTTTGACGGTGACCGGAAGGTGGGTGGCCGAGATGACGCGGCGGACTACTTCTTTCATTTGCGGGAGATCGCGCAGCAACCCCGCACCCGCGCCGCGCAGGGCCACGTTGCTGACCCAGCAGCCGCAGTTGATGTCGATTAGGTCGGG
>CAXGPR010000060.1:0-23327 GCA_964011675.1 uncultured bacterium | reverse complement strand
CAGCTAAGAAGGCCCCAGCTAAGAAGGCCCCAGCTAAGAAGGCCCCAGCTAAGAAAGCCCCGGCTAAGAAGGCCCCAGCTAAGAAGGCCCCAGCTAAGAAAGCCCCAGCTAAGAAAGCCCCAGCTAAGAAAGCCCCAGCTAAGAAGGCTTCGGCTAAGCGTTACCGCGGTCCCTCTTTGCAGAAGCCGTTGCAACCTGATGCTACGCTGGGAGCCGTAATTGGCACCGAGGCGATTCCACGCAAGGAAATCACGGATAAGATCTGGAATTATATCCACAAAAATGGATTGCAGGATAGCCAGAACAAGCGCATGATCAACGCCGATGACAAGCTTAAAGAAGTCTTTGACGGCAAAAAACAGGTCAGTATGTTTGAGATGACAAAGTTGGTCAATGAACATCTGAGTTGATTGTCCAAGAACTGCTCGGTTTTCAGCCGAAAAAGAAAGGAATACCTCTGGGGTATTCCTTTCTTTGCATCTATACTCTCCCTCAAGCTACGCGTTATGTTCACATTCCTACTCGCTAGGGGTACGGTTTTAGTCGTCTCCTGCATGTGCGCTATTATAGAAGCTGACCTCTATTCATTTTTGGTGAGCCGGATCGAGATGATTGCGCGTGAACATCGTGTATCAGGTCAGATTCTCAAGAAACTATACGATGACATACAGCGCTCTACTTCGGTTAAAATAACGCTTAATACGTTAGCAAATACGAGGGGTGTTGCGATTGCTATTTCGTTTGGCGTGCTCGTTTTCTCTGAAATTATACCCAAGACAGCAGGAGTCGTATACGCTCGTTCACTGGCTCGCTTGATTGCCTACCCCATCCACTGGCTGGTCTGGATTTTTTCGCCCTTTATTCGGCGCTTGCCAGTCAACTCCCGCAGAGTATATCAAGCACCGAGAGCATCTGTTTATCGTCGTTTATGTTATTGAATCCAGATGCGGCCAGAAAATCGTTGGTGAATTCGATCCGACTGTTGATATGCAAGAGAGAACACGTAGACAGGGAAAACGGCTTCAGGAAGACTAATCTCTGTTCAGAAGGGTACTCGTTTCGTAGTTTATCTGCAGGTTGCGACAGAGCTCGTTGCACTGCTAGGGTTCGCTGTCACAGCCCGCGTTGTTTGAATCCATTCACTTAGCACCCAAGGAGTATATTGCTCATATGAAAGCGCTCGTCGCCCTCTCCGACGGCACCGTCTTTGAAGGCCGCTCTTTTGGCGCCAGCGGCGAAAGTCTCGGCGAAATGGTCTTCAATACGAGTATGACAGGTTACCAAGAGATACTTACCGACCCCTCGTATGCTGGCCAAATCGTATCGATGACTTATCCGATGATAGGCAACTACGGCGTCAATTCGGAAGACGATGAGTCATCGCGCCCTCAAGTGCGTGGCTTCATCGTTAAGGAGTGCGCGCGAGTACACAGCAACTGGCGTGCTTCGCAGAGCCTTCCTGACTATCTGAAAGAGCACAATGTTATCGGCATTGAGGGAATTGATACTAGAGAGTTGACACGGCGTGTGCGCATACACGGGGTTATGGATGCGGTTATCTCCACCAAGGATACAGACCCTGAGAGCCTGTTGGCCAAAGCGCGTGCCTGGGATGGATTGGAGGGGCGTGATATGGCGTCAGAAGTCAGCTGCACTGCGTCCTATGTTTCGGCACCAGAGAATACACGTTTTCACGTGGTGGCCTACGACTTTGGTATCAAACGCAATATCGTGCGATGCCTGAATGAGGTCGGATGTAAAGTGACAGTCGTTCCCGCTCGGACGACTGCCGAAGAGGCGCTTGCGCTGGAGCCGGATGGAATATTTCTGTCCAACGGGCCCGGTGACCCACGCCCTCTCGACTACGCGATAGAGACGACGCGACAGCTAGTTGGTAAAAAACCAATCTTTGGCATATGTCTCGGTCATGAGATTTTAGGTCTCGCGTTTGGAGCTCAGATCTTCCGTCTCAAATTTGGCCATCGCGGTGCGAATCAGCCCATTCGCGAAGATACAACGGGTCGTATACTGATCACGTCTGAGAATCACGGCTGGGGAATTGAGGCTAATTCGTTGCCTGATGATCTGGAAATCACGCGCCGCAACCTGAATGATCAGTGCATAGAAGGTATGCAACACCGGTCATTGCCCATCTTTTCTATACAGTGTCATCCGGAAGCTTCGCCCGGGCCGCACGACAGCTTTCATCTGTTTGCGTATTTTGCTAAACTGATGGAGAAGCACGCCGCTTAGAGCACGCGACTCACAGCTCTTTTTCTCCGAAACGCGTTTTGCCCTTTCTGGTTGCAAAACGCGTTTTTTGCTTGCTGCACCAACTGCTTGACCACCGTAATAATAGATGTTTTTATAAGCACGACGAATCCGTAATCTCATCGTAGGAGGTGTCTATGCCCATCGTTCAACCCGCCGTGCTTAATGATTTGGTATTTCGCGTTTTTTATGCAACAGGTATACCAGAATCGGACGCGCATATCGTCGCAGACCACTTAGTAAATAGTCAACTGTACGGGCATGATTCGCATGGTACGTGGTTTACTCCAGCCTACGCGCGCGGCATGCTCAGTGGCTATCAGCGCTGGGAAAATCACGAAGTGTTACGCGATAGTGCCGCTCTACGGATTATCGATGCAAAAGGTGCAAACGGTATCGTATCTGTTACGCGGGCGCTCGATATTGCAGTGGACAAAGCCAAAAAGTCGACCTTTGGTTTTGTCGGGCTCAATCACACTACGCATATAGGTCGTTTAGGCGACTACCCACCGCGTATAGCGGAAGAAGGTATGATCGGCATGGTATGGCTGAATGGGGGCGGCGTCTTTCTTGCCCCCTTTGGTTCGGCGGATCGTCGTTTACGTCCAGAGCCTATTGCTTTTTCAGCGCCTCGAAGAAATGGCTCTCCGTTCATGTTGGATATGACGATGACGGTAGTGGCCGGTGGAAAGATCGAACAGAAGCTTATCCGCGGTGAGGAAATGCCTGACGGGTGGGTCATTGATCCTGACGGAGCGTATGTGAGTGATCCGGCCCGATACAAGGAAGATACAGAGAATACGGGCGTGCTACCCTTAGGTGGGATGCAGTTTGGTCACAAAGGCTACGGACTGGGTATGATGGTAGAGTTGCTTGTCGGCCCACTCTCCCACGCAGGCTGTACGACAGCTGCCAGTGGCACGGGCGGTGGTGTGATGATTCTCGCTATCAACATAGATGACTTCATTGATATAGCCAGCTATGAGGACGAGGTCGAGGCCTTGGCCAAATGGGTGTGTTCTGCGCGTCCACTGCCAGGTTTTGACAAGATCTACACTCCGGGAGATATAGAGCAGGAAACTTATGCTCGCCTGTGCGTCGACGGCATTGATCTACCGGATCCTACTTGGAAAGCCATCGGCGAGATTGCCAAAGAGCTAAACGTTGAAATACCCGTCTTGTAAGCGTGCAGAACAACCAACGTATTTAATGAAACCGTGCGACTGGTCGTGCTCGCTACATGGATACGCCCAATAAGCCGCGTGCAAACTGGAAGTCGGCGTTGCCCTGTCGCCGTGTTTTCGCTTCGTGAAGGCGTGAAGCTGCCCGCGCAAGCAGAGCCAGTAGCTGCATTGGCCACTGCTCGGAATCGTCTCCGAGCGCTATATCCATGTCCTGCGCGAATTGCTCTTGAACATGACCGTCAGCTGAGAACTGAAGCACTGGAACAAGCGGATGTCCCTGGAGGGGATGCTCGCCTGCGTGCACTAGCATGAGCTCGACGCCTGTTGCGGCTAGACCTGTCAGCGTTTCCGTCCAGTGCTCGGTCTGTGACTCCATAATGTGCAGCCCTGCACTAGGTGCGCGTTCTCCATAGGCCAATGAAGGTCGAGGCTCGATGCCAACGAGACCGCCGTCGACAAAAACGGGCTCTGTGAGGAGTGCGTCGTTAGCAGGAGAGACGACGAGCCCGCCGCTGCCGGCAATCCATCGCGTCAGTTTTTCCAAAGTCTCGTCGACGCCCACTGGTAGCGGTCCAGAACTCAGGATTGCTACCCTTAGGGAATCGATGCCAACCGCGCTTTTTTCCGGTGGATCAAGCTGCTGAATTGCATCGGTAAAATAGGACTCTACCTGCTGTATAACGGCGTCGATACCGCCGTCCATCTGAACGCTCGCCCAGCCGAAGTCTTGCTCTTCAACATCCAGAGAACGCAGTTGTTGACGCATGTAGTCGTTGTGCGTCTTTTCACAACCATGCTCCAAGAGTAGGGCTGGACCAACCATGGGATGGAGTAGGTAGCTGACCATAGAGCGAGAAAAGATTTCTTCGGCGGTTGTTCCTGCCACGCCACAGCCCTCTGTATGCACGAGGGCAACAAAGCGGGAAATACCGCGATCGCTGCCTAGACCGCGTTCGTTGAGTCGCTCTGCAATCATGCGAGCAATTTGTCCTGAACACAAACTGGTTGGCAGAATGAGTGCTACGCGATCGCTCGTCCACATGGGCCCATTGCGCAGGGCCTCTATTTCGAGTGTTGGAACTTCATCTACGTAAGGACGCATGCCATATCCGTTGGGCGCGGGCGTGTTGCGCAGGGCCTCGAGCGCATCCCCATCTTTCTGCGGCCAGTTGCGCCATATTTGTACTTGTGCATGTCCCGCTTTTTCGCCCTTTGATCGTTGGCCTCCTGCAACGGCTACTGTCAGGTCTAAGGTAGATGCCCCTAGCGCATCCATAGAAACGCCATCCTGATAAGCGCCGGCGTTGATGTCCATATCGCGCTCGAGCATTTCATAGCGCTGCGTAGTGGTCACTACCTTAAGTGTGGGAACAAAGGGGAAGTTAGTTATGGAGCCGTTTCCTGTGACAAAGAAAATGGCATTACAACCAGATGCGACCTGTCCGGCGATGCTTTCTAAGTCGTTGCCGGGACTGTCCATGAAGTAGTATCCCGGTTCGTGCATTGGCTCGCCGTACTCGATACAGTAGTCGAGTTGTGTGTCGGGATGGCGTTTCATGGCGGCGCCGATTGATTTCAACACGATGTTGTATAAGCCGCGAAACTTATTGCCCCCTGAAGGGTTGCCTTCCGCCGATTCGCCGTGCCAGGCGACGCGATCTTTAAAGCGGGCGATCATGTCCAGAAAACGCTGTGCGGTATCGGCGTTGCGGACGTTTTGTAAGACGTAGGGCTCGGCGCCTATCAATTCGTCCGTTTCTGCTAGATTGGCTCCCCCGCCGTAGCGAATGACTTCTTTTGCAACCCATGAGACCAGCGGATTGCCAGATACGCCGGAAAAGGCGTCTGAACCGCCGCACTGAAGCGCAATGCGCAGGTGTGCTAGCGACTCTGGGGTACGTTTATTGGCGTCGACTACGGGAAGCCATGTGCGAATTTGTGCTTCCGCCATTTCTAGCTGATCCACAAAATCCCGTTCGATGCGCATAAAACGGTGTGGAACGGCATCTAGCGCGTAATCGTGATCTTCCATGTAAGCGAGTAGAGATTCGTTGTTAACCGCTTCGCTGCCGTAGTCAACGGCGAGAACGGCTCCTACGTTAGGGTGGACCATAAATCCGGCGAGCGTGCGGAGTAAGAGTGCGCGATTGTTGGGTTTGGATCTACTGCCCCCTTCGGTATGAGCTACGGCTACGACGCCGTCTATGTTGTCGTGACCGGCCGCAATCTTATGAGTGAGCGTTGCCAGCTGACGCGCAAAACCGGTTGTACGCGATGAGGTGCCTAGCACCACGATAAAATTACGCGTACCCACGCCGCGTCCACCGAGACGTCTGTAGCCCATAAAGGTTCGCTCCTCGCCGTGTGGAGCTAGCGGTTTGCCGGGAATAAAATTTTCGCGGTCGAGAACGTAGGGTTGTATGTGGTCTGAAAAATTGGCAGCGAGAGGCAGGGCAAAATCGATCGCGCGACCGCCGAGGGCCTCTAGCATACCCGCATTGCATAGGTAACTACCCGGTTCGATATCGTGTAGGGCCCGGCCAAAGGGCAGACCCCAAGAACGCAGCGTGTCGCCGTGAACAATGCGTTCCACGGCAAATCGATGGCCCTCCATCACGGTGTAGTCAAGTTGGAAGGTATTGTCGTTGTAGCATACTTCACTGCCGGCTTCTAAACGCTGAACGGCAATGGCTACGTTATCTCCTGGCAATGGGAGGCGACCAACCTGTGAGAAATCGAATGCCTGGCTCATATGGTTCCTTAGAAAAGCTTGAATTGATTTGGATCAATTGCGTTTGCCTGATGTGCCAATACTCCGTTGAGTAGCTCAATGGCCAAACGAGATTCCAGCGTGACACCCGCGCGCACGCCAAGGCATGGATCGTGGCGTCCTTTGCGCAGTTCAAAATCAATTTCTGTAAAGTCTTTGCGCACAGATTGCTGCGTCAGCGCAATGGTTGAGGTTGGTTTGAAGCTCACGCGGCAGACGAGCGGCTTGCCCGTTGTGATACCGCCGAGCAGCCCCCCGTGATTGTTACTAGCATAGCCGCTTGTTCGGATGGGGTCGTTGTTTTCACTCCCAAGACGTTCGGCCACTGCGTTGCCTGACCCAATCTCGCAGGCCTGAACAGCATGCAGGCCGCCCAAGCTGCCCATCAGACGAATCTTGAGGCTGTCGTAGAGTGGTGCTCCGACTAGAGCTGGGACGTTTACGGCAACGACTTCTACTGCAGACCCGAGCGAATCTTTTGCCTTGCGCGTTTGCGCAATAAGCACAGCCGCATCGCGCACGAAGTCTTTGTCGACGGAATAGAGATCGGCCTCGGTCAGCTCTTCTTCTAGCGACTGTGCTGCTTCTGGGGACATGCTGCCATCAGCTGAGCACAGGTCAGTCACCCGGTCGAATAGGCGTTTCTTGGCGTGCAGGGAGCCAACTTGGCAAATAGAGGAAAAGATGTAAGTGGCGAAATGCTCGTGCAGCACGGTGCGTGCGATCGAGCCGCCAATTACGTCTGAAATGGTTGACCGATAGCTGGATCGTCCCCCGCCGCGTACGTCAACGTGGCCTCCCGATTGATAGTGTTTCACCAAGTCGGTATGTCCCGGGCGTACTTCCCCCTGCTGGCCGGAGAACTGCTCGTAATCGGCTGACCGTTTGGCGGCTGAAAGAACAATCGCAGCAATGGGTTCTCCCGTGCTATAGCCCGCTTCGTATGCCCGGGTTTGCAGTGAGAGGTCTTCCATATGCATAGAGAGCTGCGGTCCTGCTAAGAGGCGTTCGTGGTCGTCAGAGTACAGGCCTGAGAGGAATATGACCTTGTCGTCTTCACGGCGCGGCGTGCCTAGCTTGTTGCTACCCGGTCTACGCCGGTCTAAAAAGTGCTGCACGCGCGACCGCTCCAGCCAAGTACCGGGTGGACAGCCGAACACAGTTGTCGATATAGCCGGTCCGTGCGATTCTCCTGCGCCCGATACGCCGAAAAGGGGACCTCCCAAAATTTCCATATATGTTTCCTTTTTTAACGCATCAAATGTACGATTTGCCATGCGGTGAATCAATTCGTTTACAATTCAGCATGCTTTCGCGATTTTTTTAGCTGTTATGTGCCACAAAGTAGAGAGTTTAATGAGGCATAAGTGTTTGGCCAACAAAGTATTTATTACTTGGTGTATGCTATGTGTTTTTTTACTTTCGTTATTGTTACAGAGTCGTAGGAGGTTACCTTCTTTGATGTCCGATCCTCTAGTGTATTTCTCGCTGTCTTTTGAAATTCGGCCTTAACGTAGGTGATTGAGTAATGAGAGTGTTACTTGCCGAAGATGCTCAGGGAATGCGCAAACTTATTAGCACGATGCTGCAGGGTATGGGTGCTCAAGAGATCATCGTGGCTGGCGACGGTGCTGAAGCGTGGAACGAACTGGGCAAAAACGACGTAGATATCGTTTTAACCGACTGGAATATGCCATTAGTCAATGGTTTGGAGTTGGTTAAAAGAGTGCGTGGTTCCGCAGAGTTTAGCGACCTACCCATCATTATGTTCACTGCTCGTGCAGCGAAAGAAGACGTGCTGACAGCGCTTCAGTCAGGGGTCGATACGTACATTACAAAACCTTTCACTCCACAGGAGCTATCTGCAAAAATAAAGGCCGTCTTGAACCGCCGGGGACGGACCGCGATCCAACGCATTTTTTCAGAAATTGCTCAAATTACTCGCAAGGATAATTTTCCGCTTGTTTTGATTGGCGAGGCCAACGCCCATCCCAGCCAAATTGGCCACGAAGACAACAGATCATCTGCCAACTTTCTTTCTGCAATTACGAGTGCCGTGCAACGCGTTGATGATAGAATGCCCGACTATAAATTAGGTTATACGGTTTCGGATAGCACGAGCGATCTGAGTAGGCTGATGCATGTGGGAGGCGATCGGGTAAAAATGTTGATTATTTCCTCAAATTTACCTGGAGGAGGCATTAACTTAGCCCGGATGGTCAGTCTTAATAGCCGCGGTTCTATGCGTGTATTCGTTGCCTGCGAAGATGCTAGCGAGATGTCGGATAAAGAGCGCGACCAATTAGAGCGGCTCGACGTATCTGTTTTTGAACGACAGAATATGTTTCGAGATAACATTGAGCAGCTAGTGACAGAAACAATTGTGGCTGCCATGAGCGAAGATACGCTTTCAGAGTTGCCATCACCAACCGAGATTCGCAAACGCATTGAAAACGATGTCCGCAACATGGTGGATATGCCTGTTTTACCTCAGGTCTATCACGATATAATGGAGCTTGATAAAGACGATGACAGTGATATTCACGACTGGGTTGCCGCAGTAGAAACGGATCCGCTGACACAGGCACAGATTATTCGTCGCTCCAGATCTCCTCTGTATGGTTTTAAGGGAGAGATTCACGATGTGAGCAAAGCCGTTATTCTACTCGGTAAAAACACAGTAAAGGAAGTTGTAGCTTCGAGTGCGGTAAAACGGTCGGTTGAAGGGATCGAAGAACAGGGTTTCGTTATTGAGGACTATTGGTTGCATAGCGTGGCTGTTGGGATCACTGCGCGTATAATTTCCTTTGTGTATGATGAAAAGAAGTGGACTGCTCGGAGCAAAAAAGACTTTGAAGAGCTTGATTTGGGAGAAGAGGCTGTAGTGGCGTTGAAAGAAGCGAGGCTATGGGAGAAATTTGCATTTCCTGTGGACCAGCTGGATCCTTTTATCGGTGGCATGATGCACGACATTGGCAAGGTGGCTTTGGTTCAGTGTTATCCTGGTATCTTCCCCCTCATTGTGAATGAGATGGAGGCGCAGAAATGGAATGTTCCCATGTCTGTGGGAGAGGGAATCTTGGCTGGAGGGGCCAATCATAACTTGGCCGGTCGCGTGCTCTCTGAATCGTGGAAACTAGGCTCGGGTATATCCGAAATGATCGAGTCTCACCACAGCCCATCCACAAGCCAGTTGTTTGCTCAGGTAATTTCGCTGGCAGACTTCATGTCGGGCTGTGTTTTCCCGTATCCTAAAAATAGCTCATATCCCATGGCTAGTTTCCTAGAAGATACGAGTCTATCCGCTAGTGCTAAGGAACCGCCTGAAATTAATCTAAACTTTGGAGACCAAGATGAGACACAAGAGCAAGCGGCAGAAAAATATGACGGATTGAGTCGGGAAGAGGCCATACATTACTTTTTGCCCCAAACAACGCTAAACACTGCAGGTGGAGATCTCAACGCGCTGATCCAGATTGCTCGTCTTATCAAACCTACTGTCTCGCGAATTACAAACGAAATGCGCAAGACAAATTAGAGGACTTTTGTCGTGGTTTAAAGTCGGTTGTGATCAGAGATAGTCATGACATGAAGATTGGAATAAGATTATTGAATATTTGTATGACAAGACGGGTGTAAATTATGCCGATTCGGCGTTCGAATTGTTTGATGAATGTGTCCGACGGCCGGCTAAGTCAAACTGTACAAAAAAAGCTGCTCAATACTTTCAAAAACAATCGGAAAAGGCTACATGTTTGAAACAGCTGAATTGGGACGCAAAATAACCCAAAGAGACTTCAAAACGCAGGTGCCCGTCCTTCGAACCGAACTGTTGAAAGCTCAGCAAGAGCTCAGACGTGAAAAGAAATTTCAGGTAATGATCGTCTTGGGGGGAGTTGACGGGGCAGGTAAGAGCGAGATGGCTAATACGCTAAGTGGTTGGATGGACCCACGCGGAATTGCCACGCATGAGTTTGGCCCACCCACAGAAGACGAAAGAGAGCGTCCGGAGTACTGGCGCTATTGGAAAACGATGCCCCCCAAAGGAGATATAGCAATATATATCGGCGCATGGTATTCACGTCCACTAATAGATAATGCGTATGAACGTATTGGATTAGCTACATATGATTGCGATCTCAGCCGGATAGTTGCCTTTGAACGCGAACTAGTTAACGATGGTGTGCTGATACTGAAGTTTTGGATGCATTTAGGCAAGAAAGCGCAGAAAAAACGCTTAGATGCCTTGGAAAAAGATCCGCTAACGCGCTGGCGTGTGACCGATCATGAAAAAGAAAACTGGACAAGGTATGATCGATTCGAAGTAGCTTCAGACCGACTCATACACAAGACGAACACGGCAGAGACGTCTTGGCACATTGTCGAGGGAGAAGATCCCAATTACCGGACTCTTACCATAGCCCGCACCGTGCTTAGTAAAATGCGACAGAGGCTATCTGTAAAGTGCGTGAATGGGACGGCATTGCCCTTGTTTGTATCCAGCAATCAAGAGCCTGCAATTAACGTTTTACATCAATTAGATTTGAATCAAAATATAAGTAAGAAAGAGTATAAAGTTGAGTTGGAGAAGTATCAGGGGCATCTCAATCGGCTGGCTTTAAAGGCGCGTCAATCGGGCCTTTCGACTGTGCTAGTATTCGAAGGTGCTGACGCTGCCGGTAAGGGGGGAGCGATTCGTCGGCTAGTCGCTGCGCTGAATGCATATCAGTACAAGGTAATCCAAATCGCAGCGCCTACAGATGAAGAAAAGGCGCGCCATTATATGTGGCGCTTTTGGCGGTATCTGCCTCGCGCCGGATTTATCACTCTGTTTGATCGGAGTTGGTACGGACGGGTGTTGGTCGAGCGCATTGAGAAGTTTGCAACGGAGATTGAATGGAAGCGTGCTTACACAGAAATAAACGACTTTGAAGAACAACTGGTCGATAGCAATGTAGTCGTCGTTAAATTCTGGATTCACATTTCTAAGGAAGAACAGTTAAAACGCTTTTCTGCTCGAGAGAACACGCCCTACAAGAGATGGAAAATAACAGACGAGGACTGGCGTAATCGGGAAAAATGGGACGAGTATGAAGACGCTGTTGATGATATGGTACGATTGACGAGCACGGCTGCAGTACCTTGGACTCTCGTAGAAGGCAACGACAAGCGTTTTGCGCGTATCAAGGTCTTGAAGACGTGCTGTCATTTCCTCGAAGAAGCGCTAAGACGTCAGAAAAAGACAGCTTAGCTCGATCCTTGGCAGTTGGATAGGTGTAAATAGTTTTTCCTTTGGTGAAATTAATGAGCGTATAAAAGGGTTCGTTGGCTTTTTCTGTGGCAAATGAGAAGCCTGCTTCGCGTGCCTCCAAGGCCGCAGACATACCCGATACGCCGGCTCCAAAAATAGCAAAATATAGTGCGTCTAAGTTGTTCTGCTGGCGAGCGCGCGGGAAGTCGGCGTCGGCGGCTATGTGCCGAACCGAGCGAGCACTCGTATCGGCAGAGAATTTGAGAAATGGCACGCCGGTAAGGTCGCCAGCTATATAAAGCCCGGCGATGTTGCTCATGCCGTTTTCGTCTGATTGAGGAAGTGGTTCCAACTGCGCCGGCGGGCAACCGTTTGTGTAGCTAGTGTGCGTAGCGCGGAAGAACATCTATGGATAGCACTTTTCTGTTTCATGCGGTCGTTGACAGCAGACTGCAAAGAGAGCCAAAACGTGGGTATTGTACTATGCCTCAGGATTCGCCCGATTATTTTATGATTGTTCGGCATACTGAGCGCGCAGCACGCGGCGCATAACTTTGTTTGTTGCGGTGCGCGGAAGCGCGTCGACAAGAGCCACGTCGGCAATTTTAAAAAGCGGATTAAGCTGGTTACGCAACACGTGTTGTAACGTATTTTTCAACCCTTCAATCGGTTTACTCAATACGGCGTAAACTACGAGTTGACTCGGACCGCCACCGGGTGGCTCAACGGCGATCGCGGCAGTCTCGCTGACGCCTTCAACGGTATTCAAGACGCGTTCAATCTCGGCGGAACTGACTTTAATACCTCCCAGATTCATAGCATCGTCTGCGCGACCCTGTACGCGATAGTGAGCAACTCCCAGGCGTTCGACGCGATCTCCGTGCCTGCGGGTTATCTGGCCATTCCAGCGGGGCGTTCCTTCATAATATACCGAGCGGTGATCGCCTGCTATTAGGGTTGTCGACATGCCTACAGAAGGCGATGTTAAAAAGGCCTCACCGCTGTCACAGGGCATTTCGGTTTCATCAAATAGCACCATGTCAATGCCTAAGCACGGGGTGGTAAAACTGGCGGGGCGAGCCGGCTGTATCATTGAGCCTGTCAGGTAGCCGCCGGCCAACTCAGTGCCGCCGCAGTATTCTATAACTGGCTTATATCCAGCTTGGGCCATCAGCCAGTGCATGTCTTCTGCATTTGAGCACTCGCCTGTTGAACTAAAGGCGCGCAGAGCGCTTAGCTCAATGCCGTGTAATGCATTGATTGTTCGCCAGGAGCGCACGAGGCTAGGAACCACGCCGAGCATATTGACCTGTGCATCTTGAACAAAGCGCAGAAAATCCGCTCCCGTCGGCGCGCCGTAGTAGAGGGCGATTGTCGCTCGGTTGATCAGACTTGCATAGATGAGCCAAGGACCCATCATCCAGCCTAAGTTGGTTGGCCACGCCACGACCTCTCCTTGATGAATATCATGATGTAGATAGCCGTCGGCAGCGCATTTGATAGGCGTTGTATGCGTCCAGGGGATAGCCTTGGGCTGGCCTGTCGTACCTGATGAGAAGAGGATATTGCTATGCGTTTCTGGTGTGCAAACAGCGGCATCAATCTCCTCTTTACCGATAAACTCACTCCAAGTAATATCGCTCCTGCGCAGTGGAACTGCTGGGTGGTCTGTTCTGCCGTCTAACACTATGGCTGGAGGCGCGTTTGCAGCGACTACGCGCTCGTAGAGAGGTAGCGTTTTGCCGCCGCGCGAAACGACGTCTTGGGTGAAAATAAGCTGCGCTTGGCCTAAGTCTAACCGGGTGGCTATTTCTTCTGCGGCAAAGCTGTCCGCAATAGAGACCACGTTACATCCGGACCATATGATACCTAAATAGATAGCGATCGATTCCGCTGTCATTGGCATATCAATGGCGATTGGTACACCGGGTTCAATGCCCATAACGCGCAAACCAGCGGCAACTTGACGCGTTGTGCGCATTAGTTCGCCGTAGGTTATGCGTTGAATAGTACCGCCTTCTCGCTGGTAGACAATCGCCGTTGCACTGCGCGTTGCGCTGAAGCAACTCTCGGCTATATTGAGCCGACTGTCCAGCAAGAAACGCGCATCCTCAGGATGATCGTCAATGTATAGGAACCGCGTGTGCTTTGTGTGGAAGCGGATAGCGAGCTTTGCTATGACGGACTGCCAAAAAGCAGAACGATCTGCTACGGACCAAGCGTGTAAATCTTCATGGGACTCGAGGCCTCGTTCGCGCATGAGTTGAGTGACGTTTGCCTTTTCCACCTGGCTGGCGTCGGGTGCCCAGACAATGTTATCATTGTTACACGAACGATACAGGAGTTGATGCAAGGCAAATGGGTGGTCCGCACGGAGCACATCGCGTGCGAGTTTTAAGAAACGCTGCTCGGGCTCGAGGTTCAGCGCATCCTGTATGAGTGGCCACAGGGTATCTGCTTGCGCATCGTCCAACCCGGAATTTCGCAGGTCTTCTATAAGCAAATTCTCTTCCTCTCGAGCCGGTGTGTCGCAGATTTGGTTGGTTACTCAATCAACCAGAGGTAGACGCTAATTCGCGTTTTGCGCCATCTTCTGCGTTGTTTCGATGACATATTCGACATCGGTTGCGGTAATGTGGCGATGTGTCACTAAGCGCGCGCCGTGGGGAGGGCGTGGGTTGCTGAGAATGCCCTGCTCTTTCCAGGTTTTTACCAATTTTTCGGCAGTCCAACCCCACTGACCAACGTCGACTTTTAAAATGTTTGTCATCACTTTGGGAGCTTCTATTTTTACGCCATCAATCGCACCCAATCCCTCGACGAGTCGCTGCGCGTTGGTGTGGTCTTCTGAAAGTCGGTCGACCATGTTTTGAAGGGCCACGATACCGGCTGCTGCGATAACGCCCGCCTGACGCATAGCGCCGCCTAAACGCTTGCGCATTTCATAGGCTCGATCGATAAAAGATCTACTTCCGCACAGCAGAGAGCCTACAGGAGCGCTCAACCCTTTGGATACGCAAAACATCACGGAGTCTATATGGGCCGCGTACGCTTTGGCCTCTACGCCATGTGCGACCGCAGCGTTGAAGAGGCGTGCTCCGTCCATATGGATTTTGAGTCCGTTTTCTTTACAAACCGATCCTATCGCTTCGACTTCAGCCGGTGTCCATGGACTGCCTCCGTAGTTGTTGTGGGTATTTTCGATACATACGAGCGAGGTTGGAGAGAAATGCACGTTATAGCCGCGGATCGCCTCGCGAAGTTGGTCTGGTTGTATGATGCCATTTGGTCCCGTCAGCGTGCGAGAGGCAAGGCCCGCTATATTGGCAAACGCGCCGCATTCCCAAACAAACATGTGAGCTCGCTCTTCAAAAATCACTTCTTCGCCATGGCGTGCGTGCGAAAGCATTGCACAGGTATTGCCCATGGCACCGGACGGAACATAAAGCGCGGCTTCCATGCCCACTTGTTCGGCGGCCACTTCTTCTAGACGATGGACTGTGGGGTCTTCTCCGTATACGTCGTCGCCGACTTCAGCTGCGGCCATAGCTTCTCTCATTTCGTCGGTTGGCAGCGTGAGCGTGTCGCTGCGTAGGTCTACTCTGCTCATCGTCTCTCCTCTGCTTGACGTTGGGCGGATGCCGCCGTATGATTTCGCATCTGGGAAATTACGCGAATGGAGGGTTCTCGTCCAATGGCTTTTTCTTCTACTGGTACAGTTCATCGCTCTACCGTGACCGGACGTCGTGGTATGATTGCATCTGGACATCCTCTGGCATCGCTTGCCGGACTGCGCATCCTTATGAAAGGCGGCAACGCCATTGATGCGGCCGTTGCTACGGCCGCTGCGCTCAACGTGGTCGAGCCATATATGTCGGGTATCGGGGGCGTTGGCTATATGAACATTTACAGTGCCCGTTCCAATGAACACAAAATTCTCGACTACGTTGGCCTAACGCCTGCCGCAACGGATATCGCTCTTTACGATGAAGATAAACGCGACCGCGGACCACTTTCCCACTTGGTGCCTGGTGCGTGCGGAGGGTGGTTGGAGGCGATTGCCCGCTATGGCAATCTGTCGCCTGCTGAAGTCTTTGCTCCAGCGATAGAATACGCCGAAGGGGGCGTGGCATTGACGGTGAAAAATGCCGAATTTTTTGCGGGAAATGCGGCGGACTTGCGTCGTTTTGGCGAAGGTGGAAAGACGTATTTGCCCCCTGAAGGTGTACCGTTTGCTGGCCAGATTCTCATCCAGCACGATTTAGCTAACAGTTTTCGTCAGGTGGCAGATGGAGGCGAAGAGGTATTTTATCGCGGTGCGCTTGGCGAGCGTATTGTGCACTTTGTGCAGCAATCCGGCGGTCTATTAACGCTTGAGGATATGAACCGTTTTCAGGCGGTATGGCTCGATCCGGCAGAAGTTACATATCGAGATTATCGTATTGTGGCGCCGGCCCCTCCTTGTCAAGCTGTTCAGTATTTACAAACCCTCAAAATCATGGAGGGTTTTGACGTGGCTGATATGGGCCACAACACGGCTGAGACGTTGCACCGATTTATTGAGACGACCAAGCTGTGTATGGCCGATCGCGCCGAATATACGGCTATAGACAGCCCGCCAACGATGGGGCTGCTGTCAGATGAGTATGCTACCATCCGTCGCGAACTAATTGGCGATCGGGCTCAGTATACGGGTGGGGAACGATTTACTGCGCGTAAAGCGCAAGGGGAAGTATTGTCCGGCCAGCCCCCGGGTTGGATGAAAGACGAATGTACGACCCACTTTGATGCGGTCGATGCAGAGGGTAACGCTGTGGCCTGCACGCAGAGTATAGGATCTGGCTTTGGGTCTGCCATGGTAGTTCCAGGTACGGGGATCGCTCTGAACAACTTTATGCGTTGGTTCGATTTAGAGCCCAGCAGTCCCAACGCCATCGGGCCTAGCAAAAAGAATGAAATGTGTCTCTCTCCAGCGCAGGTGTGGGATCGCCATGGACTGCGTTTACTTATTGGCACTCCGGGTGGTCATGGCATCCTACAGACCACGCCACAAATGATTATGAATGTCCTAGATCACGATATGAACGTGCAGGCTGCGATTGAAGCGGCGCGTGTCAAAACGGGCCAGCCTGGTTATACCGTAAACGCCGAGACGCGCATTGATCCTGCGGTATGTGCTGAGCTGGAGAGGCGAGGTCATCAACTCGATCTATTGGGAGATTATTCGCCCACAGTAGGAGGAGGGCAAGGTATTATGGTCGATCCTGAAAGCGGTGCTTTTATGGGTGGAGCGGATCCGCGCCGCGATGGGTATGCACTGGGCTGGTGAATGCGTATGACCAACGAAAAAGTAGTGAATATATCCCGGGATGGCCGGGATTATGCTCTTTACAATATGGACTGTATAGAGGGTATGAAGCGCTATTTGGCGCCGAGGTCTGTTGACGTTGTAGTAACCTCGCCGCCTTATAATCTGGGCACTTCTTATAAGAGCTACGACGATAAAATGGAACGCGTCGACTATGTTGAGTGGATGGGGCAGTGGGGACAGGCGGTAAGTGAAATCCTAGCGGATGAAGGATCTATCTTCTTAAATATTGGCGGTAAGCCTACCGACCCGTGGGGTCCCTTCGAAGTGCTTTTTCGACTGCGCGAGCATTTCGTGCTACAGAATACTATTCACTGGATCAAGTCAATTGCTATACGAAAGGAGGATGTGGGACGCTATCCCGGCGTTAGTGGGAACGTCTCGGTGGGCCATTACAAACCGATCAACAGTGCGCGCTATATCAACGACTGTCACGAATACATCTTTCATCTGACTAAAAACGGGCGTGTTGCGCTCGACCGACTCGCCGTCGGCGTAGAATATCAAGACAAGAGCAATATTGCTCGTTTCGGATCAGCCAATCGGTCCGACAGTCGCTGTAGGGGCAATACGTGGTTCGTGCCTTATAAAACGATTAAGAGTCGAGATAAGCAGCGACCGCACCCGGCCACTTTCCCTGTGAAGATTCCGCAGATGTGCATTCAGCTACACGGGATCGAGCAGACTCAGTGCGTGCTCGATCCGTTCATGGGGATAGGCCATACTGCATCTGCCTGTGTCCAACTAGGCGTGAGTTGCATAGGATTTGAACTAGAACAAGACTATTTTGCCCAGTCGCAGCGCGTCTTGGAAGATGCGTTGGCTACTCAAAAACTGGATTTATCTGGGGGCTGAATAGCAGCGGAGTTTTAATGTCCGCATGTAACGTATTTGTAACCATACGGTCGTCGAAATGAGACCTGTATGACGTATTGTGTGCCTAGTGGAGAAAGCTTGGTCATTTTCTCTTCTCACTAGTTTCTTAGCAGTATGTTGTTGGTGCTCTGGTGTCTCTCGCCGGAGCACTTTTCTGTATGATAAGATTCTTATTTGAGAGAAAATCGCAGATGTTTAAGGGATTTTTCACATATTAAAATGATGCTGGCTTGGGCGTAGATGGAGGCCAGTATCCCGTTGGATCTTCATTCCACGGCGTGCCGCACAGGCGCGAGATCACTTGCCACTCAGATGCGGTGAGATGGCCGTGATTGTGAAAAAGGAACTGGGTGAGTCCTGCAGCTTGAGAAGCCAAAAGGATTTGATGTAAGTCGCCCGCCGTCATAGGGTCGCCGCCGTGCGGCATGCGTCCGGTATCCACCCAAGGCAAGACTTTTTCCGTCGAAGAAGCGGCAATGGCACGCCGCGTCTCTGTGTAAACTACCTGTTCGAAGAAGGCCTGTGGAAAGCCGAGGTCCATTTCCGCCAGCGAGCCCACATTGGGAAGCTCGATGCCTAGCCAAGCCTTGGCTAGACCAAAGCACTGCGCTTCGTTTAGCTGTGGGTTCCATGCGTTCAGCTGTTTGACCCAGCGTGCGAGCGTACCATACAGACCGTCAAAGCCGCGGTGCCAGAAATAATGTTTGATTAGTAGTAAGTCGAGGACTTCATTCCAAGTGCAAAAGTCCATGCCCGTCATGCCGGAAAATACGGCTGAACGAAGGCCATTGCCTAAGAGGAGCGGTCGCGACAGTCGGTCCAATTCGCTGCGCGCTGCCCGGGCCTCATTGAGGCCGTCTGTACGACGCCATCGAAGCCAGTAGAGTGTATCTTCGTCTATGTCGAAAAGCTGAAGTCCCTGCAGTAAGCCGTAATGCCCGTAGTAGTCGACCTGTGCGGGGGTAAACTGTCGGAAGCGTTGAGCCAGTTTGTCCAAACCTCGCTGCAGCTGCTCTATGTCCCATCCTCGCGCGGTCGCTTTTTCCATCTCTGCTTCGCCGAGTGGGTTAAACACAGCATTGCCGTGGTGAAAGACCAGTTCGTAGGAAGATTCGGTCCAGCCGTCAACGATGCCGCCGTCTACCTGTGGAAATGCAGAGAACACTTCGTCCCACACGGCAGCCATATGGTGCGAGCCGTAGGGATCTTCCTTTGGTGGAAGTGCTTGAGCGGTGGTCGTACCCTGTCCTGGACAGAAAATCATTGTCTTCCAGCCGCGCTTTTTTGCCTCGTCGAAGAGATACTGTAGCTGTTGGTGGCGCTTAGAGTCGGTGGCACGGATGGGGCCGGGCTGCATGCCTCGAGAAAGATAGGCCTCAGGCCTGCTCTCAAATGCGGGTATGGTATACTCTCCCCTCCCGTCGGCAAAGAGTAAACGGCCGACTACGAGCCCGCGCACGCCGCCGGCTTCCCATGCATCAAGGCAGCGATCGGAGTCGTCTAAAACCGTTTCGAGCGGTTGTCCTATGCGCATCCAAGCATTGAGATTCATAGCTGTTACTCTATCGATGCGTCTGGAGCGTCATCTAGTAGCGTGGGCGTGTCGCTTACCGTTTCTTCCTTTAGGCCGTAATAGCGCTTTCGTGTGTTTTTCAGCGCCTGCAGTTCCATTTTTTGATGCTTGTTCAGCATGCGTTCGAACTCTTCTCGGTGCGTTTGTCGCAGTGCTTGTTTCTGTGCGTCTGTAGGTGGAGGAAAGCTCTCAGCTAGCGTTTTCCAAGCTTCGCCCTGCTCCCAGAGCAGCAGTCGGATACGTTCGTGTTGCAGTGGTTTTAAATCGAGTAGAGAAAAAGGCTCTTTGCCCTTTTCACCGCGCTTGTTGTAAATCTTTTGTAGTGACGCTACCTGCTCATCCTCGAGCAGCGCTGCACGCCCCTGGCGATGGCTTGCCAACGCCATTTTCACCTGCCAGCGGGCTTCTTGCTCGTCCAATTGGGCCATTTCGACCTGGAGACGAATGGCCGCTAATTGCTCCTGTAGAGACTGGCGCAGATCTTCCAAGTGCGATTGCTGTGTCTGGCTGAGCAGAACCACATCTAGCAAGCGCGCTTCAAGCAGCACTTGATCAGTTAATTTTGCGTTAGGTTCGGCGGGAACAGTGGGTGGGTTATCCACCATAAGTGGACTCTGCGACTCACTGGCAGGGCTCATGATAAGTAAGGTTAGAATGGCCCAAGCAGATTTTTTCATAGGGGGGTCTCCATCGCGTGTTACTATGCGCGTTATACGCGCGGGGGAGCGTCGCTGTTTGTGTTGTCGCCTTGTCCAGTGGAGGTCGATAACATGATCTGACTGCTAAACAGGACGGTTCGTCCTTCAAGTATCATGTTTGATGTCAAAAATCAGATGTTTGTTGGGATTTTCTTGATTAACGCGATAAACCATCGCTCTTATTGCGTCCATTATAGCAGCATATGGAGCAACATACGCTAGGTTCGGGATTTCTCCTTGCATAACTTCAAAAAAATAGTCGTCAGTTATAAGTCTACCTTTACGGTGCAGGCGTTGATTAATGTGCTTCCATAGCGCCAAGCACAGCTTGCTGGATAGAATAGCACGCCGGTCTATTGCGTCGCTATTTTTCCCTGTCATTGCTATTCAAACTCTAATGCAATTGGGCAGTGATCCGAACCGAAAACCTCGTCCAAATGGTAGGCATTGCGCACGCGCGAGCGCATGGATGTGTTGACAAAATGATAATCTATACGCCAGCCAACATTGCGTTCGCGCACTCCCTTACGGTTGGACCACCAAGTATATTTCCCCTCTAAGTCGCCGTGTATTTCTCGAAAAATATCTAGATACCCGGTGTGGATCAATTGGTCTATCCACGCACGTTCTACGGATAGAAATCCAGTTGTGTTCTTGTTGCTTTTCGGGCGCGCTAAATCGATCGGACGATGGGCCGTATTAAAGTCTCCGCAGAGCACTATGTGATCGCTGTATGCCTGTTGTGCTTGACAGTGTGTTAGGAAATGAGCACAATAATCCATCTTATAAGGCACGCGGGCATGGTCGCGCTGCCCGTTAGGAAAGTAGGCATTGATGAGCGTGAAATCTTGGAATCGTGCCGTGAGTGTACGGCCTTCGGAGTCGTAAGCAGGCTCGTCAATTCCATCGATTATTTCTAGTGGTTCTTCCTTTGTATATATCGCTACACCGCTGTAGCCTTTTTTTTCTGCGCTAGAAAAAAAGCTCTCATAGCCGAGCGGTCGTAGCAGCTCATCCGTCAATTGCTCGGGCCATGCTCGTGTCTCTTGAATGCTGAGCACGTCGGGTTGTGATGTTTTTAGCCAATGGTGAAAGCCTTTACGTGCTATGGAACGAATACCGTTCACATTCCAAGATATGAGTTTTCTTTGTTTCACTAGCTGACTCTGTCGAGTAAGGTTGACAAGGTCGTACCGAGAATCATGTCGCGATCTGCGGGCGTAACAAATGAGCAGTGCGTTCGGAACGCCTCTAGCGCATGTTGGTAGGTCATATTAAAACGAACCACGGGATAATCAGATCCCCAACAGAGCCTACCCCCTCCAAAATGGGCGTATAGCTGGCGAACGCCGGGATGCGTATCGGAATGTGGATAGTCCCACGAGACGTTGGATATGTAGTGGAAACCAGATAGCTTGATGTAAATATTGTCTACTTCCGATGAGCGCAGGACCTCGTCCATGCTATTTTGGCCACTGTGTGCACCGGCCATGTGGTGACAGAGGAAGGGAACTGTCGGAAATTGCTTCGCCAGATTGCGTAGCGCTGGCTGCCATTGGGGGCTCAGCGCCAACGAGGCTATGAGGTTGAGCTCAGCTGCTTTTTCGAAAAAAGCCAAGCCCTCATCGGTTGCGAACCACTCGGTATCCCCTTTTAGGTAGTGTGTGAATCCTTTCAGCGAATACCGGCGAGCAGCCTGCTCTAGGCGACTAGCGGCGCCGGGAATGTGATAAGTTTCGGTCCAAGAGCAGTCAACGTCCGCAAACTGCACTAGCCGCTCTGGGTAGCGGCGGACGCATTTAGCCACGTAGTCATTGTTGTCAGGATTATGCTCTATGCGCGCACAGACCAAGATGGCTTTGTCCACGCCATGCCGGTCCATCTCCCAGAGTAACTGCTCTGCGATACCTCGACTTTCTGGATCTGGAACGGGCGGTTGGTAGGGCCATCGTTGCCAAGCATGGGTATGAGAATCAATAATCATTGGTATTTTCACCGATTTTATGCTTGTTAGACGAATAAGTATATCGTGAGTTGAACGGTCAACAAAATAACGTTACAAATATAAATAGTCCACTAGTTACAGTGGGAATGAGGCGGTAAGATCACTAGGTGCATTGATTGTGCTTTGCGTGACGTCCTTCCTTATTTTTTCCAACTTATCAGAGAGATCTCGCTATGATCGAATATGAGTTCATTTACTTTGAGGTAAGAGACCGTGTTGCTTGGATCACTCTTAATCGACCTGAGGTGCTCAACGCAATGAATCCACCGATGGTCGCAGAGTTATGCGATGCATGGAAACGGGTTCGTGATGAGGACGACATATGGATGGGTGTTTTAACTGGTAGCGGAGAGCGTGCGTTTAGCGCGGGTTCAGATCTAAAATGGCGAAGCGAACAGGGCGAAGATGCTCGGGTGCACAATCGTAGAGAGGTCGATGATCAAAGTGGGGTGGGGTTTCAGCGGGGTAGCGATTGCTGGAAACCGTTTATTGCAGTTGTAAATGGATATGCTGTGGGAGGGGGACTAGAATTGGTTTTGGGCTGCGATCTTGTAATCGCTGCGGAACATGCGCAATTTGGTCTGCCAGAAGTGCGCAGGGGGCTTATGGCAGACGGTGCGGGCATTCATCGTCTGATGCGTCGCGTCCCGCACAGTGTAGCTATGGCGATGGTGCTGAGCGGACAATTTATCGACGCGCAGGAAGCTTGGCGCGTTGGTCTAGTTAACGAAGTAGTTCCTATGTCTGCCTTAGAAGAAGCAGTAGAGCGCTGGGTTGGGCAGGTGATGGCATGTGCGCCACTCTCATTACAGGCAAGTAAAGAGGCGGCACTTCGGGGCTTAGATCTGCCGATTAATGAGGCTATAGGACGCGTCTTTCCGGAGGCGGAAAGGCTATATTCTTCAGAAGATTTTATTGAAGGACCGTTGGCTTTTTCTGAAAAGCGTACGCCAGAGTGGAAAGGTTGCTGAGCTTAAAAAAATGTTGTAAAACACAGAGAGCTGCCGTATCTTGCACGTTTTAAAAAGCTAACTACTTTGCGCAGGATAAGCTCGCAAAGGTGAGGTATATGGTCAAACTGCATCCGCAGACGCGTTATTCAACCGAAATGTATGAGCCTCAGATGCACGTATCTAACGGCACGTACAAACTGTGGGGATCGCGAGGGTCGATTCCCGTATCCGGACCTCAGTATGTTCGTCACGGAGGTAATACATCTTGTTTAGAATTCGCTCACGGCGAAAACCGAATTATTTTCGACGCGGGCTCGGGGCTTCGTCAGGTTGGGCTGAGTATGACGCAGGAGCCCCCACATAAAATACATTTGTTTA
>CAXGPR010000059.1:0-23924 GCA_964011675.1 uncultured bacterium | reverse complement strand
CGTATTCATACTCGCCGTCAAAACGTGCCACATCCGTGCTTGTACCACCCATATCGAAGCTAATTACGCGATCATACCCAGCCCGGCGACCAGCCAATGCAGCTCCGACAACGCCCCCAGCGGGCCCGCTGAGCAGGCTATCTTTCGGACAAAAATCCGCAGCGGATAGAAGCCCTCCCGCGCTCGTCATAACGTGCAGCGACCCCCTACCAAGCGCGCGTTGAACGCCGCTTAGGTATGCATTAACTACGGGGCCTACATAGGCATCTACTACCGCCGTTTGCGCACGCGGTAAGAGCTTTATGAAAGGAGCACGATCCGCGGAACACACTACGTGTCGAAAACCGCAATCGTGCAGGCATTTAGCTGCGTCAAACTCGTGAATAGGGGACTTATAGCTGTGCATCAACACGACAGCTGCGGTCTCAATGCCGCGCTCCACCAGCGCCAGAGCCTGCAAGCGAAGAGAATCCACGTCGAGCGGAACGACTACCTGACCAGCGGCATCCAACCGCTCGTCTACCTCGACCACGGCCTCGTAGAGCGGCTGGGGGCGCTTAATATGCATAGCGAAGAGGTCGGATCGCGCCTGCGTGCCAATAGTCAATGCATCGGCAAAGCCACGCGTTATAAACAGAGCCGTCGGTACACCTCTCCGCTCTAATAGCGCATTGGTCGCACGCGTCGTCCCTAGTCGCATAGCCAGTTCGGGCAGCTCTTGCGGCGTACTAGCCCCAGTAGCCAACTGTGCCGCAAGTATTGGAGCCTCAGAGGACGAACGCAGTTCAAACGAAGTCTCCGGCGCACAAGCCGAAGGACCATCCAACTGCAGCACACCGGTCTCCCCATCACACGCCACGACGCGTCTCGAGCCTTCCTCGCTGCCATCCATCGAGACAAAAGCAAAACCGACCACAACGCGAGCACTGGACAGCCAGTCGGCATGAACGCGCAGCTGATCGCTCGCTAACTGCTCGACAACTACACCGCGCAGCGCACTGCTACTGAGCACTTTTACTCGACGCGTAGTTCCATCGGGACCCCTCGCTAGGCAGTCGGTAAACGTCCCTCCGGTATCAATCCAGATATTCCATTCTGCCACGGTATTTTCCTTCGCTTCTCTTTCGCTCTACTTGCAAATGGATTACCATCTCATATATATGTCTATCAACGTAATCAAAAGCCACGAGCAAAACAGGGGGGCCTTCGACAACGGCCTCATTCAGGAACGCAAACCCATTGCCTTTCTCAACGAGCAGCCTGTACTCAAACCCTTTTCAACACTCTTTTATTGGGCACATGCCTGGAGCCCGCACGGAGGTACCATAGCAGAGCACCCGCATCGTGGATTCGAGATATGCACTTTCGTAATAGAAGGGGCAATTGAGCACTACGACAGCAAGACGAATTCGTCGGTCGTATTAGAGGCAGGGGATGCGCAGATCACCCGCGCGGGGAGCGGCATCCGCCATGAAGAAAAAATAAAAGCTGGAGGAAGGATTTTTCAAATCTGGTTTGACCCTAACCTCAAACAAAGTCTCGGCGCAGAACCGAGCTATGACGACTTCCACGCTTCTTCTTTTGCCGTATCGGAAGGCTTGGGCATTCGCACGCAAACACTAGTTGGATACGGCTCTCCGCTACGCATGGACACCCCCACGCGAATCCGGCGCGTGCAGTTTCAGAAGGGAAGACACGTCCTACCATTAACCCCTGGACACCAAGCGGGTGCGCTGCTTATCGAGGGGGCTATAAACTTAGGGGATGCGTCCTTGGAACGCTACGACTTTTCCGCACTCACCGACGAAGTGGATCCAATCGTCGACACTCGCGAGAATGCCGATCTTTTCCTAGTAGAAGTCCCCTATCCGGCTCCTTACGAAACGTTCGTAGAGTCTCGAACCTAACCCCACCGCTCAACCTTTAAAAACCGCATCTTATAAAGTGTGACTGGGGCCAACCGCACGAATCCAGAGTAAAGCAAGCATGGTTCCGCGCGTCAAGAAAACATGTCAATTTAAGCGAATTTTTCTTTAAGCCGCTGCTCAATTGATGCTGGAACAAACTGACTAACATCACCTCCCAGCTGGGCCACTTGGCGGACGACAGATGAACTCAAATACATGTAGTCAACCCGCGTCATAAGAAAAACTGTATCAAAATCGGGCCACAAAGATCGATTGGTCAAGGCCATGGAGAATTCGTGTTCAAAGTCGGTAACGGCACGTAAACCGCGAACGGCCGTGCGGATTCCCACCCGGCGCGCATAGTCAACGGTAAGACCCTCATTGTAGTCGACCGACACCTGCGCCCAGCGCTCTGTTGCCTCTGCAATCATTTCCAAGCTCTCTTCGACTGAAAACAGTGGCGTTTTATGTGGATTAGTCGCTATGACTACCGTAACAGAATCGAAGATATCCAAGGCCCGCTCTATGATGTTGAGATGACCATTGGTTATTGGATCAAAGCTGCCTGGATAGATTGCCTTCTTCATCAGAAGCGCCCTCTCTACTGGCTAACGAATACGTCTATTGCGCTTGAAATACGCACGGCTTTGTTGTAGCTGTCGGCGCCGCTGACAGGAGTCAAAATAAGTTCGCCCATCACGGAAAAGTCTTCTTTTGCTGCAACTCTATCGAGAAAATATTGGATCTGCTCATAAGAGCCTGTACCGACGAGTCGTCGACGCCAACGCGCTAGCTTATCCTGCGTTGAAATTACACTCTGATTGCCTAAGTCTATATCATCAATACCACACAGGTCAGCCCAATACTCCACTTGGGCAAAAAACTCTGCTGCTCGACCGGAGCTCAGCGTCTTCAACAAGGTCGTTCGCGCGCTTTTTTCGTCCCCGGATAGGGATATATGATTGGAATTTTTGTTAGTTTTGCGCACGGCAGAAACAATATTTTCTAAGTGCTCAGACAGCACCTGTTCCACGGAATCTGCTGACGCGTCTCCGGCAACTAAAATCGACAGCTGAACGCGACCCGCAGTACATGAGAATAACTCCAACTGACTGTTAGGAGGAAGTAGCTTGACTATATCAACAGCGGAAAGGCACGCCGTCGTGCTTTCCAGTGAGCTCATTGGCACTGCTGCAGTAGCAAGATCAACGCGATCTATAAAGGAATCATGTTGCGTCGATACATGCACCGTATCGACAGACGCGTACACCGCGTTCGCCTCTCGGTAATCCTCGACTTCTACTGTTACATTAGCTATATCTTCTGGGGTATCAAGGGACTCTCTATCATCTTTTACCTCATTTTTAACCGGGTGGCTTACGGTCTGGCCAAGAGACGGCTCGGAGCTTAAGAAATCCACCAGTAGATCGTTCTTAACGGCTAAGTAATAAAGCAGGACACTCCCTGCTACAGCGCCCAAGATCAAAGTAAGCCAACGACTGTTTTGCGCGAACCATCCCCGCTTGTCTCCATTTATGAGTTCTACTCGGATCAAGACACCAAGCCTCTCTGAACAAGACCCGTCGCAACCGCATAGTCCGAGCGACGAGCAGGATCCCATTCACTGGCCATCTTTCCTGCTATTTCGGCAAGTGGATCAATCAAGGCCATCTCACATTGCAGGTGATCCGCCAGTTCTACACCCCATTTTTCTACGCCGCCTCCCGCACATCGAACGAATTCAACATGCCCACTCACTTCGCTCGCTAGCCGATCAACTGAACCAAAAAGGACGTCCATTACACTGTCATCTTCACTCCACTGACAGTGTGCAACCTGCACGACCTCGCCCTGATCAACCAAGAGCATATACGCCTCGCTATCCGCCCCGTAGACAAAAACTTCACTGCCAGCAACGCGTGAAAAGACGCCCGCAACGTCTACTGCGTTATAGAGTGCAAACGCCGGCACATCCACATCAACTCGACGCATGCCTATCTGTTTACCCAGAGCGAGATAGCCCGAAAGTGCACTGCGACGAACTGCTACAAATAGCCCCCAATTTGATTCCAACACGTAGTCTATGCTAAATGCAGCCTTCTCATCCACGAGGAATTGTTCGGCTTCCCACTGCATGTGTTCACGCATCTCGCTCTCGCTACCAGAGATCAACTTACTCCTCTTCACAAGCACAACGTTGGGATCGAGTGCAAAACACGTATTGGAAAAATCAACTTCGTATTCTTCGCCTACTTCTCTGAGTACGTCAACCAACTGCGCTTGTACGTCTGACTTAGCTAAGTCGAGCGCATTTGCACAAACAGGCAAGTCAAACTCAACCAAAGCCAGTGGCTCTATTACGCTGCGTCGCCGGCTCATTGATACCAGCCAAGCGCGCTGACCTGACAGGTGAATACCTGTAGCTGTCTTTTCCCCGAAACCTAGCACGAATACATCCTCGTTTTATCTATTCAAACCATAAAAATGGCGCTATTTCTCCTAGGGTAGTGACCCCAATACCTCTGACCTGCTACAGTTGTCGAAACGTTTGAAAGTGGGGCCATTTACGCGCTGGCACCCGGTAATGCGCATTGCCATTTTTTCGCCTATAAAAGTATCTTCTTAAGCTCACCTATGAAAGCCGAATTCAAATCGTACATCAGATTCAGTGCGACCAGCGGAATGTCTACTGAAGCAGGCATTACACGAAAGTTTTTTTAAGGACTCCGGTTACCGTTACTCAAACCACGCAATGGCCACGCCGATAAACAGGACAATCATGACACGAATCAACGTCATCCGTTCACGCTGATTGAATACGGGAAAATACCTCTCGACAAGGCGATGGGCAAATCGAAAATGACTTTTGTTTAGCGCAGGAAGAAGGTGCCCGAGAATTTTACTTCTCGAGTTTTACGCAGCTTGTCTGTCAGCTTGTTATTGTTGTCTTCCCAGCGGAAATTCCCCGTACCTCGGAAGTTCTCGCTGAACTTGTAAGTGAGAGAGAGTTGCGTCTTAAACGTAGATTGATCCGTTATCGGTGTGCGTGCTTCATTTCCAGTGCCGTTCGCCCGACTCTCGTTAGAAACTCCAATCTCAAAATTCAGCGTCACATTGCTCTTTAACTTGCCAAAAAGTGGTAAGCTTCGCGGCTTCAAATCGTATTTCACACTGAAAGTTGTCGACGCTCTTTCGCTGCTGGCTGTTCCGCGCAAAGGAGACGGACCAACCAGCGAACTATCGTCAGAAACAACTTCAAAATCCTCGCTCGTAGAAGAAGACAGCACGCGCTCTACCGTGGTCGTAGGACCCCAGCGCCAGCGGCCATTCCACGAGAAACGCATCTCGCGACTCGTGCCCCGAGTCAGTAGTTTGCCGGGTTTGAGACTGCCTTCTCCCTCTCTGTTTTCCGTGCGCTCGAACTGTACATTTACCTGTGCGCTATTGAGAATCTTTTTGATAAACGGCAGGCGATCAGCACGACCCCACGTAAAGTTGAGACGAGGATAAATTCGCTCTTGGGTAACGCGCAGGCGGCTCTGTGCGCTGCCGCTGCGCTCTCCGAACTGGTCGCGCACGTTGGCCTTAGCGCTGATACCCAGCGGCAGACGCAAGCCAGTGTTTGCCTCTCGCTGCACGCTACGCGCCCAGCTATCTTGGTTAGTCAACCCTACAGCCGCTCGGGCGACGCGCAGCGAGTCATCTAAACCAAACTGATAAGAAATAGACGGACGTTCGACCAAGTTAAAGCGGCGTCCCGTTATGTTGCGCCGCCAGTTGGCATTGATAGGCTCTGCATAATTCCCCAGAAAACCAGCCAATCTACGCAGAATAAACGGACTGAGGCGGCGCGATGTACTCACATCGGACGTATCAGAAGCAGAAAGGCCGAGCGCGCTGCGCTCGGTCAAATCCATTTCAACGTTCCGTTCCCTTTTTTTCGATGACGCATTACTGCGACTCAGTCCACGAAGTAAGGTCGGTACTTTTACGCTGAATCGAGCCGATAAGTCGTGCTGCGTGTCGATATCTAACGGGGCAATAACGCGCCCAGAAACGGAATCGATGAGCGTCGTACTGCGACGCTGTGTCGGATCGTTTTGTTCATTATAGGTAGATTTAAACGTGTAATTTTGATCTAACCACTGCACCGCACGTAAGGTAAAAGTGACGTCAGCCGTCTGCTTTCTGCCAACTTCGCGCCCAAAGCTCATCGCACGTGGGTCCAATTTCTTTCGCAGATCTCGATTGATGCGCAGGTTGTAGTCTGCAGATAGCCCTGTCAGCGGATTAAGTTTGGCAGCATAAGTCTCGTTAACGGTAAAGGTCTCTTGGCGCGTCGTATCGGCATCCCCACGCTGCAACTTCTTCATTGCACGACGACTGCCCGCCACCGTGTAGTTAATGCTTGAAGGTAGCACGCGCAGACGCAACTCTTCCAGCCTATCTGGGGCAGCGGACGGTAGCCACGCAAACGGACGAAAAGAAGGCTTGGGTAGCGGCATACGATAGCCAAAGTTAAACGTCTGAGAACTCTGGCGATCAATTAGGCGAACGGGATCGGCCGACGATTCACTCGAGTGAGACAGACGCATATTAATCTGGTCTATAGTCCAACGAAGAAGCCAGTTTTTCCCTGGCCGACGGCTGAGCGATAAATCGAAAAACTCTTTACTGCGCACGGCCTTCTGCTCTCGTTTCTCTTCTTTAGTCAATTCGACATCCGCTCCAGCACCAAAGCGCGGCAAGCTCTGCGAGCGACTCACATTGAACTTGACGGGAATAGAGAACCCCCAACTGCCAGGTAGGAACTGGTGCAGTTGCGTAGTCGTCTGCACGCTAGCACTCTGATCTGTGCTATTGCCGCCTGTACCGTTAAACGTGCGGAAATTTTCCTCTCGCCACTCAGCCTGCGAGTCCACATTCATGAAGTCGGCTAGCTTGGTATTGATCCGAGCATAAGCGGCAACGCCCGGATCGTTGCGCGCTTGGTCCAAGCGTAGTTCGTTTACAAAAATGCGTCCGCTATAGCGCTGGTTATTGCTCCGGTTGCGCAATCCGATGCTCAACTGCTTAATCGACTGCAAGGAAGGCCGACCGCGGACTCTGTAAACTGCGTTCATTCCATCGCGCACGCTGGCCCGGCTATAGTCTTGCTCAAAAGCGTATTCCCGAATTTCTGGATCAAAACCGGCCGCACGTAGTGCACTTAATTCTTCTGCCTGGATGTACTTTTTTCCGTCCAGCGGAGCACTACGCGCATCAACAACGAGGTAGACATGACGATAGCGCGGATCTCCTTCTATAGCGCTCGGTGACTCGTAAATCGCTTTGAGCTGAGATATTTCCAATAGGTCTACATCCACCTTGTTGCCATCCCACCCAGAGCGACCGCCCTCCCAGCCTGGAAAAATAGGACTGATGACCTCGTAATAATTAGTACTGTCAGCGCCAAAACGCACAAAGAGCTCTAACTCACTCGAGTCTCCCTGCGCGTACTCGGCGTTAACGGTATCCCCGTGCACATACATGCGCAACCGCTCATAGCTCGTGTAGTTTGCGGCTCGGCTAAGTATTTTAGTCGCAGACATCTGATGCCCCGGCTCTATACCCTCATAGGCCAGCACAAGAGACTGCTCGCGCTCTCGCGTACGCGACTGCGCATTGCGACGCAGCTTAACACCGGGCGGCGGCCTATAGCTGAGACTTTTGTCCGTTCCGATCACAGTGATATCCAACGTCTCTTCTTGCGAGACGATAAACCGTTCACTCAGGCGGGCGATATCGTCTTCCTGCCACTCGTTTCCTACCACTTCAATCAACGCGACTTCTGCCTGAACTGTAGCTTCGTCGTCTAATAGGGGCCCGCTGCTCAACATAAGCCGCACAAATTCTATGCGCGTGGAGTCAGGCAGACCAACACGCTCAACCGCGTCTCCATAAAGCGGCATCCGCAGTTGACGCCAGCCGTTGCTCTGCGTCCCGGGCACTTCGTACTCATCTTGGGATAAATCGATCTGATAGTGATAGTAGTTGTTACGCTGATCAAGCACACCGTTGTTGTTAAGGTCTTCCGTATCGGGACGGTCACCCGTCTCTAAATCGACTTTGTTTCCCTGAGTTCCATTAATGCGGCTGTAGTCGTTTTTATTGCGCTGCGGTTCGTAACGCCAGTTATCTCCTTCTGGATCTTCGGCAGAGCGGGTTGGCCGCAATGAATCCGCCATCGGATAGAGCCGATTGAATGCCTCTTTTCGCTGCCGTAGAGAAAGCGTCGTGTCAAAAGCCGTATCAGCTAGTAATAGATAATGGTTTAACTCCCCTTCATCTGTGCGACCGTCAACCCCTATGTCTTCTTCTTTTGAGACTACCCCATCTCCTGTTGTCCGTCCCGGGAAAGGTTTGTCTTCGGTGTCTAAACGTCCGTTTGCCACAAAATCTTCGTTGATCTGATCACCTAAGTCGAGGTGTAGAATTCCCTTTTCACCCCGCACCCAAATCTCTACAAACTTGGACTGCGAAAAATCGTTTACAGACGTCAGCGCAGTCATGATTCCCCCCCAAGATTCGGGCACATCCTGAAGCGGTTGCAGCGACAGAGCAAGCACATCTGTATTCCGGTTTTGCGCTTCGAGCTGGTCCTCTTGGTTCGGCCATATATCCGTGCGCAACACGCCGTCAAATGGGTTAAACCAGCTCAGTTTGCCTCGCGTCTCCTCACTATAGCGCTTAGCCACTGGCATACTAGAGGGAACCCAGCGCGTGCGGCCAATGCTAATACTGGTCGGCCGCTCACTTCCCTCGAAATCATCTATGTATCCCTGCCCTTTTGTATTAAGATTCGGCCGGCTCTGCGCAACTTCGGCATCGAGAACAATTTCTGATAGAGCGGCCGTTTTCAACAGAGGCATCATGTCCACCATGCGCGTCAGTAGAGGTGCTTCGCGTCGTGCGCGCAAATCGAGGTTCCATATAATTGAGCGCGTAGGTTCGGTTCCTACGCGAACTCGCCGTTCGCTTGAACGCTCGTTATTATAAATCATCGTGCTTCCGAGGCTCCCGTCTCCACCCCAAAACTCGTACTCGGTCCGCAAACCCAACAGAGTCTTCTGCTGGCTTCCCAAGCCCAGCAAATCTTCTGACTCAAACGAGATTTCTAGCTCGGCACCGGGATCAGCGACCTCCTGCGACACGTTCCCTACGAACGTGACGTTGCCGATAAAGTCGACGTTGTAGTCCGCCCCACGCGTCAGGCCACGACCGTTTAACCGCACTTCAACCGTTTCAGGTCGCACGCCGCCAAAAACACCCCCCAAGCGAATGCGCTGCTCACTCGATGAGGCGCGCACCAAAATCTTATAGCGACTGGCTTCTGTCTGATCGCGCTGCTGCTGGCTGTCGTAGACCTCTGAGATAACGTCATTAATACGCCCACGGTATCTCGGCGCGCGCGGATCAAAAGGCCGCTGATCTGGAAAAATTAGATGGCCTCGTATGTCGTCTAAACCAATGTAGTCCGCATCAATAATTCGATCTGGAGGACTGCCCGGATCCTGACCACGCTCGTCCAAACCCATAAGTCCGATATAGGCACTACCGCTCTGTGACGGTTGATCTTCTTGACCAGACACTTCCTTGACGATATCGACGCGCAGGGATCTCGGGTCAAATTTGCGCCCAGCGCCAAACCCCGAGGCTATTCGATAGACGTTTTTCCATTCCAGATTCCAAGTCGGAAAACCGGGCCGCGCGTTACGCGCTTTTATCAGCTTGAGCTGCAAACTATCGCCCGAAGCCGAAGAGAAACGACCGATCTCACGCTGAATGGGGCCGTCAAAGCTCGGATCGAGGGTACGGTATCTAACTGCAAGCGCATAACCTTCGGATACGGGCCTCTCGAGAATGATATAGCCCGCCTCAGCCACGATCGTATAGTCTTCATCCGGGTCGAGCAGTTGCCAGGTGCCGGTTTCGAAACAGCCGCTATTTTGCAGACGAGTGCCGGCTCCGCTAAAGCACTGTATCTCCGCAGTCCCCAACGTATCGGACGGGTCGACCCAGGCCGCTCCGGGTTTGGCATAGGTCTCAGCGTCGTTATTCGTATTGAAGTCGTTTACGTAGACTTCGAGGGCGTTGACGTCGACAAAGCTCTCAGAACCGAACTGAGCCCCCTCGTTAAGTGCGCGAAAGTCAGGTAGATTGGCGCGATAAAATTCATGCAGGAAAAAGTAGGTGTTGCGGAGATATTGGTAGTCGCGCAGGGCGAGCGTGTCTACGCTCGCTCCTCCTTTAAACGTCTGGCGATTGCTCTTGCTCTTTTCGTGGCTGGCCACCGTCGTAAAAGCCAATGGTCCAAGGTGGCCTTTGGCGCGAATGCCGAAGAGTCCCTTGTTTTGCTGGCGAAATCCGACGAATCGCGTGCCAGGCAGTTCCAACGTAGTATTACCCGCCTGCACTTCTTGGAAAATCGCATCGTCCTCGCCCTTGTAATCGAGCTTGATCTGGTTGGCAATTTCATCACCCAAACTACTGCTAAAAGCTGATCCAATGCTCTCCGTGTCTTGATCAATGCGTACGTTAATCAGCTCGCCAACTTTGCCTTCAACCGAAAATTTTGACTCTTGATCAATGCTCAACGAGGGAAATTTTGACGGACGACCAATCGAGGTTTGCACCTCTCCATCCGTCCACTCACTGCGTCCAGATACGATAATGGTGCGCGAACCATTGAGACGCAGGCTAGGACCTTCGTCCCCAATAAACCGACGAAGGGGCTTGGGTGCGCTAAAGGGCACCGTCCATTCAAAACGACTGCTTTTTTGCCGCCGCTGCTGTAACGAAGTCTGGCGAAACGCGCGACGAACCTGTTTTTGCCATAGGTCGCTGCGGCGCTGATCATACTCAAGGATGAGATATTGATCTATCGAGATGCTTGTAGGTGGACCAGCGGAAAACCCACTAACTAATCGGCTGTAGTGGGCACCGAGCGAATCGACAACAACCTGATGAGATATAAGTTCCTGCCGTCCGCGCAGCGGGAGCAGGGGTCGCTCCGCGCCTAGCGATGGAACCGGCTGCCGAAAAGAATCGCTCAAAGGACCGTATAACGGGTCGAAGCGTACGCTGGGCGTTCCAAACACCTGCGCAGGCTGCACGAATGCTACCAGCAACCATACTGCCGACCAAAGAGAAATCCACTGTAAGCGAAATAAATACAATTCGACCTTCCGAACGCGCGTTACAAACAGATGGGTGTACGGTGCCCTACTGGACAAAGGCTAAAACGCAGTACCTAAGCGCGATAAGCGGTCTCCGAAGGTCGGTAAAAAGGCGACGGCGGCTACCCACAATCATAGGAGGGCCGCATACGTATGGAAACATAGCATGACGCATCGATAATTTCAAGACGCACAGCCCGCAAAATACACAGCGCGGTTTTTCGTAAATATCACAAGAATCGTTATATTTGCAGATACTTATGCATATATCACTACCTATATTTACCAACTTCAAGCTGCGCTCACGAACCGTGCGTAAACAAGTCGTTATGCGCTGTCACCCCATTGAAACACCCTTCCCGATGGAGCGCATGCCTTGAGCGCACTATCTCGCTATCTACTCAAGGAACACACATGGCCCTTTGTATTGGGTTTCCTGCTGATTGTTTTTGTTCTGCTCATAGACGTAGCGCTGCAGTTTATGGATCGCATGCTCAGCAAGGGGCTTTCGATCGCGATGGCGCTGCAGCTGCTGCTTTTCAATCTGGCGTGGATTATTGCACTCGCCGTGCCGATGGCCGTGCTTATAGCTGTGCTCATGGCGTTTGCCAGGCTGGCAGCAGATGGCGAAATTTTAGCAGCTAAGGCATGCGGCATTGGCTTTTTTTCTCTGCTGAGACCCGTTCTCCTAGCCGCCGCTATCCTATCTTTTATCATGATCATCTTCAACGATAGCGTGCTGCCCGACTGGAACCACCGAGCTCGAACCATTTCTTCCAGCTTACAACGCACCAAAGCCGCTCTCGTTCTCAAACAAAAAGAAGGAATCTTTGTGCGCGCTCTAGGCGGCTACAATCTCTTGATTCGCCAAGTAGACGAAGAAACCAATACGCTGAGTGGCATTACCCTATACGACGTTCTGCGTCCGGGACCACCCGTCGCCCTACACGCCCAAAGGGGCGAGCTACAACTATTTGACAACGGGTCTTATGCTCGTCTAAACCTTGAAAATGGCTACTATCATCGCATAGAACACGACGACCGAGAGCGATCTATGCTAGGCCGCTTCACAAGCCAAGTACTGCACATCAAAGATCCGCAGCGCGCATTTGAAAGACGCCAGTCAACTTATCGCAGCGACCGGGAGATGGATATAGCTAGCATGCGTGAGCACGTGCAAAAAAAACGCGCTGAACAGGAAAAAGCGCGACTCGATATCGACACCACAATTCAGGAAATGCTCGTTATACTAAAACAGTCAGACCGCACAGATTCCGCCGACGCACATACGATGGATTCGATAGTTACCAACTCGTTTGACCAACTCGCTCTCATCCGAGAGAAAGTGCGAAAATCTGTTCGGCTCATCGACAGTCGCCAAGCACAAATCGACGAGTTCCAAGTCGAAATTCACAAGAAGTTCTCTATCCCAGCAGCCTGTATGATATTTGCACTGATTGGCGCTCCCTTGGGAGCCATCATACGGCGCCGCGGAGCAGCTGTTTCCGTAAGCACAAGTCTAGCGTTTTTCTGGATCTACTGGATGTTCCTTATTGGCGGTGAAGAATTGGCCGACCGCGGATTTATCGCTCCAGCACTGGCCATGTGGTCTCCCAATATCGCGTTTCTCTGCATCGGACTGTTTCTGCTCTACGGCGTGACGCACGACCGCTCGTGGAAAAACTGGCCGCTAAAGAAGGGATAAGATGAATACGCTTGACTGGTACATAGTGCGACGCCTGGCTCTATGCCTCGGACTGGCCATCGTAAGCCTTATCCTCATCTCGGTCGTTATCGACCTGACTGAAAACATAGACACATTTATTGACTTCTCTGCCCAACCTCAGCAAATCGCGCTCTATTACGTATACCGCCTGCCCTATTGGGCTATACTCACGCTCCCCATTGCCGCCCTACTTGGATCGCTTTTTGCCCTAACTAGCTTCGCACGCTACAGTGAGATCGCGGCAATGAAAACGTTGGGGATCAGCTTAGCTCGCATCTTAGTACCCGTCTTTGTATGCGCAACAGTTCTGAGCGCACTAGCCTTCTTCTTCACGGATTACGTAGTTCCACAAGCCACGCTACAGCACAATAGAATCAACCGTGAGATTCGCTCGCAGCAACGCAGTGACGGATCGCGGCGACAGGTGCTTCTACAGGACAGCGACGGACAGCTGATTTTTGCCCGCAGTTACGATGCAAGACAACTGCGAGCCGATGAGGTTTCTTGGGAACGCCTGCGCGAGGGCGTCCCCACCGAACGCCTAGTCGCCCGACATATTCAGTGGCAAGACAGTCTGTGGATCGCCTACGACGGACGGCACTACGCCTTCGGCGATCAGGGACAAATTGAGACTCTCTTTGATTCTTTTAAGCTGGAAGAAATCTCATTAAAACCGTCTGATTTTTCGCGCCAGCACAAAGATCCCGAAGAGATGAACTACACCGAATTAAGGACCTTTATAGATCGGGCAATCCAGCACGGAGAAGACGTAACACGTCAGCGCGTCGATTTACACTTGAAGGTCTCTTTTCCACTGACCTGCTTTATTATAATCGCGCTGGGCGCGACGCTGGGCGCGAACGCACGGCGCACCGGGATGGCCAACAGTTTCGGTATAGGCGTCCTGATCTGCTTTGCCTATTACAGCAGTTTAAAAGCGGGACAAGCCTTAGGCTGGAACGAGGTCATTGCCCCTTGGTTAGGTGCTTGGATTGCCAACATTTTTTTTGCACTACTAACCTTTACACTCATCTGGCGCGCTCACAAATAAAGAAGCCGCCCAGCCATAAACCGGACGGCTCCAGAGGGTTACGTACTCAGTTCAACCAATACCCTGTTCCAAGTGGTATATTTTAAGCTTGAGATCAGCTGAACGACTCTTCCATTCCTCGAACAAAATGTGCACTTTGTCTACCGCAGCACCGTCCAATCGCGCGCTTAAGTCAACGAGCGACTGAGCAAGGCGCGCAACCTTTTCCTCCGAAGCGCCGAACGTCAACCGTTCGACGTGTCCAACTAAATCAACACCTAAATTTACGTCAGCGCGACGCACGGCATCGCGGAGAAACGAGCCGTGACGCCGTGCGAAAGCCTCGTCGTCCCCACTGCGACTAAGGAGATGGCGCAGCAATTCACAACCAGGCCCTGCAACCAAAACATCTGATGTCAATCGGACTAGGCGCTGCCAAAAACGAGCGCTCTCGGCATCCGCCAGAGACCATGCCACTGGGTCACGCGTATCTAAAAAGATTTCAAACAGAGCCATTTGCGGTAACGAGGCGAAGAGACCACGCAATGCCTCTTCGCCCCACGACCCCTCGACCAGTAGGTCGACCAGATAGCGCACTAAAGAGGGGTGTATCTGGTGCAGCTTGTGGAGCAAAATACGCTCCACTTCTGGCCTGATACCCGCGCGTAGGCCAGCCAGAATGGGAGAGATAGTACGGCGACTAACCGGCGTAGCTAACGCCGCCTCGCGCGCCACCGCATAATCAGTATGCACAATAAATTCAGCAGCCTCATCGCGCTGGCGGAGTCCCCAAACAAGAGCTGCCATAACAGCGGGCTCTTGGCTCGCGCACGCCAGGGCTAGATGCTGCCGAACGCCGGCAGTAGTCGACAACCACGGTCGATGGTGTCCAAGCACCTGAGCTGCTATCAGCGCGCGCGCCCCCCCTGCCGAAGAAACCATACCGCGCAGCAGCGAGATACCTTCATAGCTAGGCACACAGAGTCGTAGCTGCGTAATAAAGCGGGCTTTCTCGGCCGGATCGCTCGCGTCAACGCACGCCTCGATCCAATCCACTAACCCGAGCTCACGTTCGACCTCAACGGCATCTACGGTCTCTGGAGCATCAGACGCTGTCTCTTCATCGCGCAAGTAGCGCATATCCATTACCATCGATAAACCTCGTCTATGACAGGGGCACTTAATCCGAAGAATCGTCCAGCAAATACAGCGACAGGAAAGCGCCTATACGCTCAATAGCTGCCCGAGCCTGCCCGAGCTCAGATTTTTTTGGGTTTTCAAGGAAAGACTGCAAGAACTTAGCCGGATGAGTGACCTCTTCGCGTAGCTTTGCAAAGAGATCCTCTTGGATCTGCACGTGTGCTTTAGAAATCTCCCCCGCGCCGCCGCCAACATCCATTACAGCGATCAAGCCGCTGAACAGACCCATCTTTCCAGGATGCAACTCGACACCCACTCCGTTTTCAAGTGCGCGAAACACGGTTTCCTGAGCGCACGCGATCTGATGCAAATCACACTTTAAATGCTCGGCGAGCCGTTCGGCATCCAGCCGTTGAGACGGCAAATCTAGCTGCAGTCTGAACACTTCGTTTGCCTCTACAGCGCCCGTATCGACATCAATTAACGCGACCCCACATGATAGCGCATTTAGCAAAGGGGTAAAGGGTTGCGGTGGCAGTGCTTCAGTCTCACTATGGACAGGCGACGGATCGGTTGTGCTCGCCGACGTCTCTCTAACCGTCTGCGCATCAAGCATATTGCCGCGCCGTCCGGCACTCTGCAATAAACCCACTTGGCGCAGTTCGGCCAGAATCAATCCCACTTCTTGGTGAGCAATACCCGCACGCAGAGCAAGTGCATGCGCATCGTCGTCAAGAAACGGATTTTTCACGTATTCACTCAGGAGGCACTGTTGCGCACCCGAATTCAACGCATCCAGCAAAGAAGAAAAGTCTTCGACTATAGAATATGTGTTATCAGCACCCATTTGATACGAACGTGTTGGTGCCGGGGAGGAGCAAGTAAGAAAGAAAGAAGGGGTATTCCTCTTTAAAGACGGTCTTAAGATAAAAGGATCCGCTCAATAAAGCAAGACACAATACCATGGCCTCTATTTTGCAAGTATTGCCTTCATGGGCAGCCTACAGGTTCTACTGCAAGCGACCCAAAGACATACCGTGCAACAACTTACAGACCAACAAGCATTTGTTAATAATCGGTTGAACAGAAAAAAATTCCCCAAGAGCTCGGAGTTTACAACCCATGAACTACTCAGAAGAAAAAAAATATTACCTCGGCGATAAGGACGAACTGACGGCACGCGAAAAAGCAGCTATTCTAATGGTGTCGCTGGGCGAAGATGCGGCTGGAGACATCATGAAATACCTCGCCGATTTCGAGATTGAAGACCTAACGCACATTATCACCGCGTTAAAAAGTCTACCTAACGACGTGCAGGATCGCGTGCTCGAGGAATTTGAGCATCACCTCCTGGCCGGCGAGTGGGTAAATCAGGGGGGCGTAGACTTTGCCCGAACGGCTTTAGAGCGGGCGGTGGGACCGCGACGCGCCCAAGAGATTCTGAACAAAGTCACTTCAAACAGTTCGTCCGGTTTTCACGTGCTGAAGAACGTTCGGCCCGAACAGATGGCGCCCTTCATATCCAACGAGCACCCACAGACGATCGCACTCATCCTATCCCAACTAGATCCCGAACAGGCAGCCGGCATACTCAGTCACATGTCCGAGAGCGTGCAAGCTGAAGTCGCCTATCGCATGGCTACACTCGACAATATAACACCCAACATCCTCAAGCAGATTGAGGAGAGCCTGGAGACCAATCTAAAAGACATACTCGGTGGGCACAAAGATGTGGGCGGACCCAAGGTAGTAGCCAACATGCTCAATCTAACTGGCGGAAGTATTGAGAAAAGCGTGCTTGAACAGCTCGACACACAGGATCCGGAAGTCGCAGAAGCCGTGCGTAACATGATGTTCGTATTCGACGACATACACATTCTTACCGATCGTGAAATACAGGTTATACTGCGCGAAGTGGAACAGCACGATCTCGTCGTCGCACTCAAGACTGCTAGCGAAGAGGTAAAACACAAGATTCTGGATAATATGTCAGAGCGCGTGCGTGCTTATGTAGAAGAGGAAATGGAATTTCTCGGTCCTATGCGTCTGAGTGAAGTCGAAAACATCCAGCTGCGCATCGTTCAGAAAGTTCGGCAATTAGAGGAACAGGGACAAATTACCATCGTACGTGAAGCGCCCAACGACACCTATGTGTAAAGAGTGGTGAATTACTCCGCCATCCTTTCGAAAATAGAGAGAAAGAATCGTCCGTTGCCGCTAGATATGCGCGCAGATCCACATTGCTTCTGATCTCAACCAGAGCCTTATGCCGAACGCGCGGCCCAAGTCCAACGACACTTGGAGCACAAAGTATTAATCAATGTGAACGTTGACGTGAATAACTTCGTCAGAAATTGCTTACGTCTTCCTGTATCGATAAGAAATCGAAAAAGACGCAGGCCGCTATCGCTTTCATACACACAGGGGATCTCTACGACATATGGCGTTTCATTGGATAAATAGATCCTACCGGATGGCTTAGTATTCCCTCTATTAGACCCCGGACTCGCGGCCGACGGAGTTATTGTTTGGTTACTTCCACAGGCACTCAGCAACAGACAAGCCGCCTATAGAACATTCACTGGAGCACTGCTTCTATAGCGCAGACGATATCGTCGACCTCGTTATCCGCCACAGTACGCAGATCCAAAAGCAACCGCTCGTGCTCGATGCGGCCTACGACGGCAATGCTTCCACAGCGTATTCTCCGAGCTAATTCTTCCACGCTAGTATTCAGCGCAGTAATAGCTACTGCAAAGCTAGGCAATTCCTCCAGAGGCAACGCACCGCTTCCAGCCTGCGCTAGTGACTCGACAACGTCGACGTCAATTTGATCTAAGTCCAGTGCATCGATAGCCGACGCCAATGTGCGAGCCCGGTCTCGTACGACTGCATGCGATTGACGCATCATGCGCAATACGGGTATCTGTTGACACAATAGATCGGGCTTTAGTCGATAGTGCTGTAGCGTTGCTCCCAGTGCGGCATACGTCAATTTATCACAGCGCAACGCGCGCATCATCGCATGCGTACGCATGGCCTCGATGAGCAATTTGCGACCAGCAAGAATTCCAACCTGCGGCCCCCCCAACACCTTGTCTCCGCTAAATGTGACAATGTCGGCACCGCGTCCCAATTCATCCCGCACGACGGGTTCGGGCGGCAACTCCCACTGCGTCAGATCTTCCAACACGCCGCCACCCAAATCGTAAATTAACGGCACGCCGTTACCGCGCGCGAGTTCTGCGAGTTCTTCCAAGTGGGCTTCGGTGGTGAACCCACATACGCGATAGTTGCTCGGATGGACAACCAGAATCGCTCCTACTTGGTCGTCCATAGCCGCCTCGTAGTCCCGCAGGTGAGTGCGATTAGTCGTCCCCACTTCACGGATATGCGCGCCACTCGATTCAATGACATCGGGTATGCGAAACGAACCGCCGATTTCGACGAGCTGACCACGCGAAACCAGCACACTACGACCACGGGACAGCGCGCTGAGAGCAAGAAAAACGGCCGCTGCATTGTTGTTAACAAGCGCGACGGCTTCCGCTCCGCACAGTTGACAGAGCAGTTCCTCCACGTGAGCCGTGCGCTCGCCGCGTCGTCCGCTAAGTAAATCAAACTCTAAATTAGCATAGCCAGCTATATCAGCCAGCGCGCGTCGGGCTGATTCTGAGAGAGGCGCGCGGCCAAGCCCGGTGTGCAGTACAACACCCGTCGCATTGATAACAGCCCTTAGGCTTGGGTCTTCCCAACCGCTACAGCGCATGGCAACATCGGTGCAAATAGCCTCGACAAGCTCAGCTCTGGAGGTAACTACCTCCCCCGCGCGCAGTCGTGTACGCCAGTTATCCAGTATATCGCGGACCAGATCCGCTAAGGCATCGCGCCGATAGCGCATTCCGAGTTCAACCAAGCTATCAGCACCCATAACTTGATCAACTGAAGGCAGAAGTCTAAGAAATTCACTCATATCCATAAAAGTTATATGCAGCCCAAGTGCGTGGCAAGATGAGCGTTTGAGCTTTGCACTATGTCGAGTATGACACTATACTTATCTGTCCCCAAAGGCCCCCCGCCTAACCCCTTTACACGCCGCTATTGCAGTCTCATGATGCGTTTAATATACCTGCTCGCGCTCATTCTGCTGCATACCGTCTCCGCTGCAGCAATAGAAGCGCAGTCCACTGTACACGTAGTCCGTTCAGGTGATACACTTTCGGAAATCGCCCAACGCTACGACGTAAGAGTGGCCCAGATATCTACGTGGAATCGCCTAGACCGAGATCGCATATACGCCGGACAGCGACTCAAGCTCTGGCTGAGTGGCGACTGGTACCGAGTTCGCTCGGGGGATACCCTCTCAGGCATTGCCCAGCGCTTCTCTACTAGCACAGCCACACTGCGTCGCTACAATGCACTGTCCAACGATCATCTCATCGTTGGACAAAAGCTCACCCTGCGGGATACGCCGCCGGCTTCCCCGTCGACAAATCCACAGTCATCCTCTCATACCGTCCGACGGGGAGACACGCTTTCGCGCATAGCGCAAAAATACAAGGTTCGTCTTGCCGATCTGCGAAAATGGAATGGCGTGCGCAACGACGATATACGTCCAGGACAAACGCTGCACATACAAGACCCTACGCCAACGCCCTCATTCGAGGCTCGAGAAGGCTCATATACCGTGCGGCGCGGAGACACGCTTTCCGAGATTGCCCAGCGTGCCGACATCGCGCTCAGTCTCCTACGGCGCATCAACAGTTTGCAAAGCGATGCTATCTACCCCGGCCAAACGCTACGCCTGCGTCCCAGTCCACTAGACGAAGCCGTCCACGTCGTACAGAATGGAGAAACCCTCTCGCAAATTGCCCTGCGCTATCGCATTGAGCTATCGACACTGCGCAGCATCAACGCGATTTCAGACGATCGAATCTATCCAGGACAAAAACTCCGCTTACGCAAGGTCTCAAGTACTGTTCACATTGTCGAACGCGGCGACGCACTTTGGGAGATCGCACGGGCCTACGGTCTGCACGTCGACGATTTAAAAGTGCTCAACGATCTGCGCAGCAATCAGATATACCCAGGACAAGAGCTCAAACTCAGCGCAGCTTCAGCCCCTCAATATGCGACATACACCGTTCGGGGCGGGGACTACCTAGGAGAAATTGCCCGCCTACACCAGATGAGCTTGGCCGAACTCCGCACGCTAAACGGCATAGAAGGCAGCGTGATCTATCCGGGCGACCAGCTGAAAGTACGGCCACTGCGCTGGTTGGAAATTTCTGAAATTGACTGGTCAGCACTCGGCCTAGCACACGAAAAAACGTTCGACTTACCCAACGGACCCTATTACGGGTCGCGCCCTAAAGCGTCGACGCAACAGAGCAAAACATACTACGAGAACCATCCACATTCACCGCTGAAGACCTATCGCAAAGCAGAAAAGCTCTGGAAACAATTTCAGCGAAAAATCAATGGTATGGGCCAACTAAGCGACCATTTAAAAGGATGGCATATCGTACTAGATCCCGGCCACGGCGGTCTCGATCCAGGCGCCATAGCTCAGACAATCGACGGGAACGGAGACAAACTCTACGTCGCCGAAGACGAATACGTTTTTGATATCGCGTTGCGCACATACGTGCTGCTTCGCCTACACGGAGCCGAAGTCACCATGACCATGCTCAGCCCCAATCACCTGATTCGCCAAAATAATCCGCCCGCCGTAACGTTTGTAAACGAGAAAAACGAAGTATACAACTCACTGGCACACAACCGCCGCAACACCGTGCGAGACTGGCCGCGCGGCGGCACCCTTTCTACGCGCGTGCATATTGCGCGCGCGGCGTTCTCCAAAGCTCCCAAGGGACGCCGCATATTTCTCTCGTTCCACGCTGATATAGACCACAACGCCCCGGAAGCCCCCCTCGTTTTATACTACGAGAATCGCATACGCAAAAAGCGGGACGATCCTTCGCGCCGCTTTGCCCAGAGCCTGCTAAGCGCTCTGGGAGCAGGTGCACGCACACGAGGCCAAGGACTCGGCGTCCTGCGCAACAATCCAGCCGATGTAAAAGTATTAATAGAAATGCGCAACATGGCTTATAAAGACCACGTATGGGCACTACGCTTTGAAGAACTCCGTCACCGCGATGCCGAAAAGGTAGTCCGCGGCCTACTAGACTATGCGCGTAGCAAAGAACTCAGTGCGCGCCGCTAAATTCAAACAAAAAACCCCCAGTGCATCGCGGCTCCGAGGGTTTTTCTTCTCTCTTTACTCTGCTATAACCTAAAACGGCTCCTCATCCACCAAACGCCTAGCTGCACGTCTGACCACTTCTGGCTCAATTCCAGCTAATTCGCACCAAGGGTCTATCCGTCGACTTTCAACAAAAGAAATCTCTGGCGCATCCTCGTCGATCTCATCAACTCCATCCGTTTTAGAGATTTCACGCAAGGTGCTAAGAATCATAGCGTTAGCTAAACGTCGATAGGCTAATGCAACGCGTTCTGATTGAGCGGCGTCTTTATCTTGTCTCGTAGCACTTCCCAGCAACTTACTTGTCCTCCTCATTCTCTACACTACTGTGATCGTTGGCCTGCAAACAGCGTATCGATCTATCCGATAGAATGCTCTTTTCCCGTTCAAAAGCGGAACGAGGAGGTAAACGGACTCTGTTTCCGTTCACCACGCCAGATAATCTACGCATTTTTTTGTGTAATTTTCAAACAAAAAAACACGCGAGATGAAAAAAAAAAAAACCCATGCACAAAAAAGTCGTTGAAACGCTTTAAAATTAGCTACTTGGAATAAAGCTAACATCAACTGCCTGCCGCGTTCGCGCCGCCTCATACAGCCTGTAAACCCATTCGATCGTCTCAAGCGCCTCACTTCCTAACGCATAAGGGACACCACGTTGCTCAATACCCCTCAAAAAATCTTTCCACTCCAGCGCCCAAGAGTCATCTTCACCGGTAAATGAAAAAATCTTTTCCTCGGGCGCCCCGCCTTCGGACCTACGTAGACCGATCCGAGCCTGTTCTGGACCATACGACCCGCCCAATCCTTCGGCAATCGCATACCCATCACGACCGTGCACCTCAAAACTGAAGAGGTTTTTCCACTGCGTCCAACTCACGTGGAGCGAAGCTATTTGCCCCGATTCTGTGCGAAAGATCCCATAGGCGTTATCCTCCAGCGGCTTCATATCCCAAAAGTGCGTCTCCACGTAGCCACTAACCTCGGCAAAGTCGTCGAGTAACCACTTGGCCAGATCAATCAGATGTGCACCCTGATCCAAGAGTTCACCCCCGCCGGCTTTTTCGGGTATAGCGCGCCACTCGCGTTCGTAGCCGGGCCGTCCACCGTGACCATAGCGCCCGCGAATATTCATCAGCGGACCCAGTTGACCGGAAGCGCATGCTTCATACACCTGCTGAACGGCGGGGTGATAGCGGTGATTATACCCCACCTTGAGCAATCTATCCGCATCGATAGAAGCCCGCAGCGCACGCCGCGCCTCTTGCGGATAGCGTCCCATGGGCTTCTCGCACAAAACGTGCTTCCCACCCACTAAACACGCCGTGCTGATAGACGCCAGTGCGTCATGCGTGGTCGCGACTACGACAATATCCACTGGACCTGTGGCAATCTCCTGCCACGATTCTGCCACGGCCGCTCCGCAGTCCGCAGCGAGCCCACGCGCCGACTCGATATCTGTATCGCATACCATAGAGACGGCGCAGTCTGCGTGCGCATGCGCAGTCTCCGCCCGTTTGCGACCGATAAAACCTGTGCCTACGACCCCAATTCGGTATCCCATCACTTTTCCTCTACTCTGAGTCGACGCACTGTGAAGGCTTCACTGGCCATAACCGCATCAACGTCTAGGTCCTCCCACGAATCCCACACGGCAGACAGCAGTCGACCGCTGAGACCATCCGATCGCGCCGAAGCTAAATAGACGGCCAACCCTGCCGGACGCTGCGGGTCAGCACCCCCATTTTCAAGCAACTGCCGGTCCGCTTCGATCTCGGCTCGGCCGACCCGCTCACCAGCTGCTAGGCGCTCTTTGAGCATCTCCGTCTTGACCGCTCCTGGAGCAATCGCATTAACGTCGATTCGGTGGTCACACACCTCGGCAGCCAGCGTTTCGGTCAAGCGCACAATAGCCGCTTTGGAAGCGCTATACGCGCTGAAAAAAGGCCTAGGGCTGACGGCGCCTCCACCCGATAGATTGATAATCTTGCCGCCGCGCTGTGCAATCATGTATGGAAGAGCATGCTGTGAGCATAAAAAACACCCCTTGAGGTTGACCTCGACCGACTTCCACCACTGCTCACTATCAGCCGCATGCAGCGGGCCGATGGGGCCCTGCACCCCCGCATTATTCACTAAAATATCCACGCTATCCCAAGCTGAATGAATCGAGGAAAACGCCGCACTGACCGAGCCTTCGTCAACAACATCTGCCGGCATGACCAGCGCCCGTCCGCCGTCTGCCTCAATACCGTCTGCCACTGCATGCAGTGCGCACTCATTGCGTGCGAGAAGGGCCACCTGCGCACCGGCAGCGGCCAGCGCCTCGGCAATCGCCTTGCCTATACCGCGACTGGCCCCCGTTACCACTGCCGATTTGCCCGCTAGTTCCATAAAATCCCTCTTTAAATTATAGCTCCATGTAAAAATACGCTTTTTACGCATTTTTACGAACCCAAACAACGCTCTCACCCCACCCGCTCAACCTTGACCAGTACCCCCTTATAATCTAAATTGATATCCATCTCCCTGAACGGCCCATTCGTCGCCGTTTCACCCAGCGGAAAGGTTTCATGTCGCTGTCAAACACCCTATCAGATCCGCGCGAAATCTGCCTTGCTCTCAACGAGCGCACGCC
>CAXGPR010000058.1:0-24906 GCA_964011675.1 uncultured bacterium | reverse complement strand
ATTCGAACCTGCGACCGTCTGCTTAGAAGGCAGATGCTCTATCCAGCTGAGCTATGGGCACACATCGCATTCAGCAAAAAAAGATATTTATCCAACAATAGCAAGTGGTCATGGCATGCGCTATCGATAACCTCCAGTATCAGCAGAAAATATGCACGAAATATTATCAAGTGTAGTTTCACTAACTCAAGTAATCTACACACATACTCAGCTAAGAAACATAGTGACTACTAAGCCCGTTTATGGATCGCCTATATATCCAAATTGCTTTATTTGTTCGCTTTCTGAAAATGACGATTATTTGAAACACGTCATTATCGTAGAAAACGAAGTTATTGTCGATCTTTAACTATCGCAGGTGATTGAGCGTAATATTAAACTATCGAAAAGAACTCAACTTGCACGAAAAGTTCCATCCGAGCTTTTCGTCACTGACCTCATTACACCCGAATTCACCATGATTGAAGAGGTTGACGCAAGCACCACCCGCATTGAAAACGATTGTCGTCTCCAGTAATTCGCAGCAAAGTTAGCGGGGGAATGGTGGAAGTGAGCGCACTGTGAACGATGTTCACAATCGTAAAATAACGAACCTTCATATCGGCTATATCATACACATTTGCCGTCTGAGAGTAATAATACAGACACTGTATAAGTTGATTGATTTCCGGAACGTACCGACGTATATTGTACGCATTCGCCTTAGAGCGAAGCGTTTAACATAGTTGGCAGTCGTTCCAACCTGATTAGTAGATTCCTATCCGAAGGTAAGAAGTAGATCCTACCAGCCGTAGATCTGATCCGCCTGAAGTAGATCCCCTACCAGTCGTTGGTTTGAATGCCCAACACATTCATTATTAACGGGAGGTGATTTGCTCATGGCAGATCGCGAAAATGGAACCGTCAAGTGGTTCAATGAATCCAAAGGATTCGGCTTCATTGAACGCGAGAGCGCCGCTGATGTTTTTGTTCATTACAGCGCTATTCGCGGCGATGGGTTCCGCACGCTGGCCGAAGGTCAGAAAGTGGAATTCGAAGTCGTGCAGGGCCAGAAAGGCCCTGCCGCTGATGGAGTGATCGTGCTTCAATAAAGGCACGTAACACATTCGTAGAAGGCCCGTGCACCGTGTGCACGGGCCTTCTCTTTGTTTAGCGACGCAAGTAAGACCACTCTGCTTTAGGCATTCCCTCTGCCCGATCCCACTGCCATCCCTCTAAATAGGGTATGCGAGAACTAAGCCCGAAAATAGCGCCGCCCTCTTCACCCGCTCTCTCCAATACCTCAGGATCAACCATTGTGGCCAAATCGTATTCACCGCGCAGCCAACTACGCCGCCAAGGCGTTAGCAGCGCATAGCGCGTAGACGTTCCCGTATGAGCAGACGGACCATGCCACGTGTTTATGTTAAACACGATTGCTGAACCGCGTGGCGCTTCGACCACACGTAAACAGGGTAAGGGTGGCGAAGGTATATCGAGCGCTGGAAAGGTAAAGCTACCTGGCACAACCTGAGTAGACCCATTATCGCGAGTGAACTCACTGATACAAGTGATCACGTTTAAACCGAGCACGTGGCTTGTAATACGCTGCCCACCGTCGGCTTCAGCCATGGATTGACGCCTATTATGGCCCGTAATAGACCCGTCTGAATGTAGACCGCCATTGCCGTCACCCGGCCGTCGTATACTACCATACGCACCGCTGAGACACGCGTCCTGTCCCAGAAAAAAACGAATGAATTTGAGCAGATGCGGAACTTGGTATATGCGCTCAAAAACCTGAGCCTTATTAAATAGGCACTCGAGAGAAGGTGAATCGCCCTCGGCTGCCAGACGCTCTAGTTGCCGCTGCGCCTCAGCACATTCCTCTTGGCTAAACACGTCGGGAAGCACGGTATATCCGTCCAACTGCATCCGCAGCACGTGCGCGTTAAATTCCTCTTTATTCATTGTCAAGCAGCCTCAATCTCAGCAGATTGGAGGTGAGCCAATCCGTGCTCATATACTTCAAAGCGTTCCCCCTCTTTTTCTTGCGGATCCACATACTTGAGCCACATGGCCTGTTCGGGCTTATCGCCAGAAAGCGTGCGACGGCTTCCCTTTAAATCACTTACACGGTCGTGCCAACGCACCTTTCCCTCTTGCAGGAGGATATATTCACCCGCATAGCGCTCGATAAAGTAATCTCTGTTATCTCGGTAATAGAGTCCCTGCTCGCAGGTCGTACGCCGCCACGAGACGACCATTTCGTGCGAATCGGTCGCATTGGAATAGAACGCGCCTACCGGACCGTCCAACTCTGAGGCAAAATCAATATCATTTATGTCTACCGTGCCGAATCCTTCTTCTGCAGCGACTAGCAGTGAGTTGCGATCGCGTAGAAAAGGCGGCGTTAACCAGTCACTCTGCGGGTCGTGTCCCATCAAATGAGCAGCACATGCATCCGTGGCAATTGTATTATTACCCACGAGCAGCGTATTGGCAGTGCGTGCCGGTCCCTCTTCGAGTCCGTTTCCCCACTCCTGACCCGCCTGTGCTACGAGCCCGTCTACAATATTGAGAACCGGGTTAAAAATACGTCCTAAATCAGCCAACATATACGGCATGCGCACGAGATGGTGGAAATAGGTGCGCGTATGCCATTCCGGCTCAGCCGGCATGAGGCCAAAAAGATTTTTCAGACTGAGCGTAATGCCCATAAATGCGTGGTTTTTCATCTTGGCCAGAGAGATAAACTCATCGACGTCGAGCGCACTTTCCGGCAACATGTAGTGCTTAAACATCTGGCCACCACCCGGCACTTCTTGGCGTCTGTAGGGCGGTTTTGTAGCGTCTACATACGCGACTTCGAATTCTTTGAGTAGCGGCAGAGCCGTGCTCGTTTCCTGCGGATCTGTCCCTTGATACATTGCGTAAAAACTCACATCGGAACAGACAATCTCAGCCGACGTGCGCTCGCGCAAAAGGCGCAAACAGGCCCGCACGACTTTTTCGCTAACAAGCTGCTGAAGCTGTCCTTCGTGACGAACCCACCGATCAACTGGCTTATCTTGGTTGATCTTGATACCGATTCGCTTGGCTTTGGCCAGGCGTTCCCAACTATCGGTAAGCGGATCGGTAGCGCGAACCAACGCCTCGTACACTGCGTCATCACTAGCTGTATGCTCACAGTGCGCGGCGCGAACGATGTAATCAGACATAAAAATTATATCTCCCTTTGCTTTGATCGCATACGCTCTTCTGAGCCAACTATTGAGCGTCTCAAAACAAGTTCACATAGGTGGAATATGGCACAGCGCAGTACGGAGATTTTCAAAGCGTGCCTCCCATCAGCATCGTGAGAAAAGAGTCGCGGAGCGCCGGCGTAAACGATCGCCTCTGCTCGTAACGCGTAGCGGCATTCGGATCTGCAGAATCCGTATACAGCCCCCACAGCGGTTCAAGACTCTGCGGCAACATCGCGTAGCGCACATCTCCCACAAAGTGCGGCTCGCGTTCTGAGGCAACGACAAAACCGCGTGCAAAACGAGAGAATCGCCTCAGATCGTCTCGCACCCGTGAGCCATCTGGAGCCCAAGAAACATCTCGCTGAGGATTTAACAGGTGCACACCGCCTCCCGTGTACACGCGCGACGGTTCGCCCAAGTAAAGCGCGTCAACATATACGCTGTCACCCACGATATAAACGCTTCGCCACAGCAGCAAGTTGGCCAACGTAGGCTTCACAATAGCCTGTCGTGGTTCGTGATTGCGCTCCCCAGCCACTTGACGAGCCATATCTGCTGCGCGCTCGTGTTGAACTGCACCAAACAACAAGTAAGAGACTGCGAAGACTAGCCCTATACGCATCGGCTTCATGCGGCGCAGCCCAATCCCCAGCGGCACCGCAAGTGCCAAGCTAAATACAGGATCGACGATTGCAATCAGGCTCCAAGCAATCGGCTCAGATGAAAAAGGCCAGAACAGATGGGTTCCATAGCTAGTACAGGCATCGAGCACACCGCCTGTTGCATAGCCACATACGGCAAATATCCAAAGCGTGCGAAAGAGCATTCGGCCGCGAAACAAAGGCCATAAGAGTACGGCCGCAAGCAAAGATCCAAACGGAACAAAGACCAGTGCATGCGTAAAATGACGATGATATTCTAGTTGAAGCAGAGGGTCTGCAGCACTGGAGATAAGCGCATCGGCATCGGGTAACAGGCCAGCGCATAGACCAATTAAAGCAGCCTGACGACCTAGGCTTGATGGCGCTACCGCCTGAGCAAGGGCCGCCCCCGCGATACCCTGCGTGACCAGATCCATCTCAAAACCCTATGAAGACCGAGTATACTGGTCGTTCAAGCGTTTAAATGCTTCGGGCTTCGTGCGACTATTGACCAAATTTCGCACTTGTTCAGCCATTACGCTGGGTGACTTGCCTTCCGTACTAATCTTTAGGTCATAAATACTGTGCGTGTGAACATAGCGAGCCTGTTGCAGCGCAATGTTGACCATATCTCGACCTCGACCAGAGGAACGTCGTCGCAGTTCACCGTCGTCACAAAAAAGGCCAATAAAAAACGCTCGATAGCGCACAAGTGCACGAGCGCATTCCGCTACACTTTCCCTGTTGAGCATTACCGTATCGACGATAACGTTATTCCCCGCATCGGCAAACGTAGCAGCACAGCTATTCATGCCGAGTATCGCTGTGCGCACAATGTTTTCATTCTGCGTTTTTTTTCCGCCGGCAAAGCGGCTGGGCAACATAGAATGAACCGTATCTGTGCCGAACCGCAGATACGGCTCTTGAAACGTCAACTGCAACTCGCGGGCAAGCGTTGTCTTGCCCGAAGAAGAGGCTCCATTTAACACAACAATATTTATATCAGCCATCGCTTCCGTGGCATTCGTATATACTATTAATGGTTACTCCACTGGAAAAATAACCCAAGGGTGGATTAATCGAAAGTGTTCCCCCATCGAGATAAGCACACGCATCAGCACCCCGGAAACGACTAACATAATCGAAATAGCGTTCAAACACCCATATACCACTCAGCGGATAACACAGTGAAAATCTACACGGCAACCTACATTTGTTCCAGTGAAATACGCTGCTCGATCGCGTAACCTCGTATCTGCTCCCACAGCGCATCGAGTGCTGCACCGCCTTTTCCATCAGGAGAATTCAGACCCAGCAAATCCAATCGATCACCGCTTTTAAGCACTATCTCAAACCCGTTCTCTCCCCGAATTATGCCTTCAATATGGTCCCACGCAACCGAGCGCGAGCGCGCAGGTCCCATTTCAATTACGATAGCCACATCTCCCACCGAGATACTCTGCCTATTAAATCGAAATACGACAAAAAGCGCCGCGCAAAAAGCGACCATACCGAACAGCATTATCCCCAGTCCCTGCACAAAACCCTGACGCTGAAATGCAACTGTGCCTACGAACAACTGAACCACTCCCCATAGGCCGAATAGGACTCGCTGAAACAGACTTACATCAGGCGAAAAATCATAGGTTTTCACTGCGTGTCTCCGTGGGCACGCGCGAGGTGAACGTATTTCTGTGCCCACTTACAGTGCGTTTGGTATGTCGATTCTGGCAGAGTTCGAACCGAGCGCGCTGGCACACCGACGGCGAGGTTGAAAGGCTTAACAACAGCGCCTTCGCGCACTACGGAGCCAGCCCCAACTACGCTTCCCCGACCTATGTGCGCACCGGATAGAATAATTGCCCCCATACCAATCAAACATCCGTCTTCTACGGTGCAAGCATGCAAGTTGACGCCATGACCAACCGTCACATCGGCTCCAACTACACAGGGCTGCGCGTTTGTAACGTGCACAATGCAACCATCCTGCACGTTGCTACGAGCACCTATTTCAATGTAATTAATATCACCCCGCACGACTGCATTGTACCAAATAGAAGAGTCTATGCAAAGTCGCACATCGCCTATTACACATGCACCCGAAGCGACAAAAGCACTGTCTGGTATGGACGTAGGATCAACGCATATGTTCGACGGAAGGTCTGTAGGATCCATACTCACTCATCCGTTTGCATGGCTTGATACTGCTGTCGTCCAATCTCTACCACACGCCCATCGTCCCATTTCTCTAGCGGTTGATAGCTAGGATGACCTGGTTTATCATCGCATGGGTTGTGTCGCGTATTATAGCAGCATATGAGCGTCCAGCGCGGATCTGCGCTCTCATTTGCATCGGAACAGTGCAACAAATTTGCATGGAAGAATAGAGCCGAACCCGGACTCATTTCGCAATAGACCCGCTCCAAATGCTGCTCTGCCAACGCGACGCGCTCTGGGTGCGCTCCCGTCTGCGTGCCGTACCGTCCGTGTTCTATGCGCCCAATTTTGTGCGATCCTCTAAGCACCTGCAGACAACCGTTGCCCGCGTGAGCCCGGTCAACTGCAATCATGCAGGAGGCCATATCCGGATAAAGTGCTCCATTGTTATACCAATACCCGTAATCCTGATGCCATTCCCATGCCCCGCCAATGCGCGGCTCTTTTACCATCATCTTGTAGTGATAGAGATACACCTCATCATCCATGAGTGCTTCCATCGTATCTACCATACGCCGACCGTGACAGATCGCATTGTATATGTCGCTGCGATCTGTATCAGACGTCAGCCACAGTTTGCTCTCGCGCCCCTGTGCGTCACGCGGCGCATGCACCATTTCATTCTTTTCCGTGTCGGTCTTGCCGATCTGCAACAATAGGTCCATTTCCTCAGCCGTGTATAGATCTTCGACAAGGAGAAAGCCATCTGCGCGAAACTGCACTATCTGCTGCGGACTGACACTAAAGGACATAATGAGACTCCCCGTTATTCGGTTGAATGCACACAACTAATCGATCATAGACTATGAGACACAGCCGGTGGGGCATTGGCCAAATCAATAGAACACGCGGTCCATCAACGGCTAGCACTCCACACACCTTGTCGCACTATCAGCCGCGTAACAAACATCTCAGCAGCGCGTTAAACACGCAAGTAGAAACAGCTTATACCTCAAGCAATAGACCATCATATGACATCGTCATAGCGAAGCTGATCAGCTTCGCTAATGTGCGTCAGCACAATCCGATCGGCATTCAGCGCACACACGACGTCTAGGGTTTGAACTAGGGTCGCCTCTCGGCTCAGCACGGGATGATCTAACGGGTAGTGTCGCTGACCGCTCAGCGGTTTGAACTCAACCACACCCAAAGGCGACACGGCTATGTTAAAGTGACCTAACCGCTCGGGTGGACACCAACCAAACAATTCATCGACTACGACAAAAAGGTGAACATCTCCCACATGCCAAGTCGATCGCACACGTCCTCAGCAACGCGCCGTGGAAAATAGAGCGGCGTTTTCTGATGAGTTGGAGGCCATCCCGTATAGTCCCCATTAAGCGATTCCCACATGCGGGCTCTTATCAGATGGTCCGGATGCCAGTGGGAATAGTTCCCCACCTCAATACGTTCGACACGCGAGCGCGCCAGCGAAGCAATGATATCTTCTGGCGTATCGAAAATCAGGTCGGGATCATGGACAAAAAGACTGAGGTCGCTGCGGCTGTATGACACGCCCCTCTGGCGCGCTTGACAACATAGATCGCATCCACACAGTGCACGCGGCGTGCTGATTGCACCACCCGAACTCAGGATCTCTACGCGCATAGCTTCAGCAGTTTGCTCTGGGTGTAATGGCCAAGTGGAGGTCAGCAAAGTCCAAGAAGTGACGCCAGTCTAAATCGGTCACATCGTGACCACCCGAACGCACGTGGTAACCCATGCGACCCATACGAGATTCGTCGGCCGGGGGCATGATCTGGGTGGGCAGCCCACCGCCACACAACAGCCGGTAGACTGGATCGGCGTGCAGAGCCCCGAGGAATTCACCGTACGGGTCTGCCCAGCGGTCATCAACGGCACTGGCCACGTAAATTGGCCGCGGGGCAACCAGAGCAATCAACATGTGTTGGTCAACGGGTAGCGCATCTTCTCGATCGTTGTAATGGCGAAAGTTGTTGCAGAACCAGTGGGGGAACGTTCGGTTGATACGACCAACCGTTTCACCGTAGCAGCGGCGCGAAAGTGCTGCCCCACCGCAGCCGGATTCGTTGGAGATGACCATAGCAAAGCGCTCGTCACATGCGCCGGCCCACAGCGCCGTCTTACCCAAGCGTGAATGCCCCATAACCACCACGCGCTGATGGTCTATCTCCTCGTCGCGTTCACAGTAGTCGAGCGCTCGACTCAGCCCCCATGCCCAAGCGCCTATAGAACCCCAATCTCCGTCGCCTGGCTGCGTTTGATCTGGTTTATAGAAGAGCGGATGCACTCCATTGGCGTAGCCGTCATCAAAGTCTGGATCGAGATCGCCACAGTAGGCCGTGGCTACGCCATAGCCTCGCGCCACAATCTCTTCGACGGCCCAGCGACTACGCACGACACCGCGTGCAGCCTCTGTGGATCGGTTGTTAACAACGCCCTGACCGTCACCGCTTATCCACCCAGTGGATAAGCGTATAGCCGGATCATCGTGTATGCTGTGGTTCCCCTGAAAGTTAAGTCCCATAAATAGCGGAACCGGCCCATCTTTGTCGGCAGGCAAAAAGACCAACAATTCCATCTGCGTTCCGTTTTGACCGAATCGTATAACTACCTGGCGCCTCACCGCTTGTCCCCCGAGTGCTGAACCCTCTTCAAGGAGCTCAAAATGCATATCCGCGCAAGCGCTCGGCATCGCACCGTATACGTGTTCGTCGAAGAGTTGGCGTATTTCACCACGCCGCTTGCTCGTCCAGATCTTTCCATCCATTACGGGTGTGCCATCAAGACACGTCAGCGGGTCAGGTAGCTCATACACTGGTACGAGCGCTTCGTCGTAGTTGGTCAACACCCTGTCCTTTCTTTGGTATGCACACTCTGTTGTCAGGCGCTCGGTCGAGAAAAACATCCATTCTCGACACATACGTCAACTGATGGTTGTAGCTGTCACTTTTTTATAGCTTACGATCAAAGAGATGCGCCGCTATTACACAAAGCAAAACGCCCCTGCAGCACGTGGCAGCGGGGGCGCTCCATACGGCGTGCGATCCAGTCTGTCACCCGCCGCAGTCAAACATAGCTAGAGCACTGCGGCAGTTCAAGCACTCCTCCAAGGCGAGTCTGTCGGTCCATGCAGGGTAAATACTCGCCCTAGTGGGCGATAATGGAGCGAGTAATTATACGCTCATATAAATCGTCTTCAGCATGGTAGCGCCCGACAGCGGGAGACTGTATGTAGACGGCAAACTGATTGATATAAATGATCCAACACATACCCATGTGGGAGAGACCCTGCAAAAGTGCAGGCTACTTCAACAATAATACCCAACGACTCCAGTCCCACGCGTGCAACAGTAGCCTCGTGCGCGGTTCTATCACTCAGGTAGATTGCTCTAGCGCTGGTCGCAGAACGGAGTCAATATCGGGAAACAGTGCGCGCTGAAAATCACGCGACACAGTACGATTGTGCAAATGCACATCCATATAATCTAGCAGTGCGATAAAGTCTGCTGTACTGTGCGCGTGTCCTCCCTCGCGGAACGACCATCCAATGTGGGCGCGACGACCCAATAGAACATAAACATGCTGAGTCGCCAGACAGGCCACATAGGTGCCCGGTGGATTGGCGGCGCGATCCTCATAAGCCTCTGTCAGCAGTAGGAGGCGCGGTGCGACCATTGCCAGCAAGAAGTGTTGGTCGTAGGGAAGCTGGTTGTCTCGATGTCTTTGGCGAGCAAAAAAATCGCCAAACCAAAAAATATTGCCCGAGCCGAAAAAGCTGTCGATGGTCTCGGACCCGTCAACCTTCCAGTGGTTTAAACCCGCTCCACCGATGCCTGAGTTATTGGGATTTACCAGCGCAATGCGCTCATCTAACGCTCCAGCAAGCAGCACGGTCTTTCCACCGCGCGAATGTCCGCTGATCGCGATCGCATCAGCACGCACGTTGGGCATTTGTTGGAGCGCGTCTACGCAACGATGATAGGCCCAAGCCCAAGCTGACAGCGCGCCAAAAGAGGCCTCTGGATACAGGCGATATAGGCCGGTCCTCCGATAGCATGCGCTATTATCAGCCGCCGCTTCCGTCCGGTCAAAAACCGCGACAATATTGCCGCGTATTAACGCCTGGTGCACAGTTTCATCATGCAACATATGCCAGCAATCATCGCCGTATAGTAAGACTGGAAAAGGGCCTTCTCCCGGAGGGACCCACAGGGAAAGCCTTATCCTATGCTCTTTCCCATCGGCAAACTCGGTGCGGACTTCGTATGTCTCATACACGACACCTTCCCAATCATGCACCCTTACCGAGCTGAAAAGAAGCGGCTCACTAACCCGACCCGTCGGCGGCATACCGCCGTAGGCAGAAGGAATAATTACGTCGCTCAGTTCAGCGCGACGTTGACGCCAGTTTAATGCAGTCGCCGCACGGCCATCCTGCAGCGTCAATAAGTCTGGTCGAACTTCCATAGCGTTATTTACTCTGTTTGATGCAAACCTAGCAGATAAAAAGAGGATCCCGAGGGCCGCTAGCTCGGCCGATGCTGGCCAAGCTGGACAGCAAGGTCAGCACACCGCTCACGCCCTGCATGGGGTTGGCACGACGAATGTCAATTTCCACGCCCCGACCGCGCGCACTGAGTTCGATGACAGATACATCGAGCGCAGGATCAGCCACCAGCACGGAGCGAGTGCGCTCAAAGCCGACGCCCGCCATAGCCGTGGCTGCATGCGAGTTTACGTTGCGCGGAAATAGCGCACATACGCGTCGCGTGGGACCGTCATAAAGAACGGTTTCCTCTTCTATGTCTTCGGCACAATACGTTGGGCAGTCAGAAAAGTCTATACTTCGCGGTGGCTTTTTCATAGTGATGGATACTTCGTCCCACATATCGCGCCCTTCACTAAGAGCGTCCAAGCCGATCACTGCACCGTGTGGAACGCACAGACGCGTGCTGTTGTCCCCCGCCGTATCCAGCAGGTATCGCTCCAGATCCACATCAGCCAAGCAGGTAAGGGAGAGCGGCATATAATCAGCACAGGCCAAAAAAGCACCACCAAATTGTCGACTGATATCAGGGTGGGCCAATTCGACAACGAGATCAGGGTTTCGCTCTGCGAAATTATGCAGATCGCCTAAAATATGTTCCGGATGAACGTCCTGTAAACGCTCCACGGATCGATTGTAAACAAACGCCACATCCAGCCCCAATTCGGGGCGCGCGATCATCTGCTCATATACAAACGATCCTAAATAGCCGAAGCCTATGAGACCAACACGTGCCATGATATCTATCTCCAAACGCTGCAGGCGACCGTAAGGCCAACCCTATTTGCCCTGTCCTATCGCTCCCCACGCAACAACGATAGTGGGTCGAGTTACGCTCTCTATATCTGATGAGCCTTTATATAGTCCCAATTTATATCGTATCCCATACCCGGTAGCGACGGTAAATGCACATATCCCTCAGCATCAATTGGATCGCCCAACGCGTTGAGGTAGGGCGGTGGCTCATTGCAATCAACGCCCGGAGCAACCAGACCGCGCTCATAGTATTCGCATACATCTTCGCTGGTCGACCCCAACAGCTGTAGATTAGCAAACCCGCTCATATGCACTTCGCATTTTATACCGTAGGCCTCAGCAATCGCCGCCATTTTTTTCACACCCGTCACACCTCCGCGCAGCACATCAATGCGCGTCATATCAGATGCACCACGCAAGATCCAATCTGCGCGCGAATAGATGCTTCCTTCGACGATCTCTGGCGAGAGAATGGGAATTTCCAGCTCACGGCATAGTTTCTTGTAAGGGGCGACACGGTATTCGGGCATCGGGTGTTCATACCAGTAAAAATCGAGTTCTTCAAGGACGCGTCCCACCTTATAAGCTTCTTCATAAGTTCGGTATGTGCCCCAAGGATCATAGCTAAGAATCATATCGGGGCCTACAGCGCCGCGCACCAGACGACATACCTCAATATCCTGTTTGATATGCGAAGGACGTCCCGGGTCTGGCCGACCAGTCTCCGGATCCCAAAAATAATAGGGGTGAATTTTATAGTGCGTATAGCCCTCCGCCTTACAAGCCGCGGCGTGGTCTGCATAGTCTTGCGGGCTCCCCATATTCGGGAAGGTGCTGGCATAGGCTTTTACCTTGTCTCGGCATCCGCCCAGTAACTTATACAGAGGAACGCCAAAGAGGCGCGCCTGTAAATCCCACAACGCCATATCGAGCACGCTCATCAGGTTTTCTGGAATCCTATGAGCCGTCCACATCCAGTGCCAGAATTTCTCTCGATCGAAAGGATCTTGGCCAACAACGAGACTTTTTAAACGGCCTTCGAGTACGGCCCGCTGTTCGGAGGACATACCGTCCATATCTCCATGTCCCGAACCGCCGAAGTAATAGCCTTCCGCTCCTTCATCCGTAAGAACTCGAGTCAAAGTCTGCGTAATATTCGACTCGGGCAGTAGTTTGCCAGCGTGGAACGTACGACGCGGCACGGAAAAGGGTGTGACCTTTACATCCACAATCTTCATAGCAAACCTCATAGTAAATAGAGAGGAAGAAATAAGTCAAAATCAATATGGGCTGTCCAGAAAAAAGGACGTGAGTCATTTAGCAGTCAGACAGAGCGTCTCTTACCGCAGCGAAAGCGATACGGATCGCCCAAACGCTGCTCCAAGCTCTTAGAGTCTAGCCCGCCATGACGCAGCACCCAGTCTACCTCCTGGTCCAACCTGCAGTCGAATAAGCCTGGATCATCGGCACCAACGGTTAGAGGAACGTCCGAAATTAGAAAGTTATGCACGGGGTGTGCTGCTTCCGAAGGGACCGCGCCAATGCGCAAATTAGACGTTGGGCACGTCTCAACAACGGTGCCCAATTGAGCCAAGCAATCAAGCACAAAGGTCTGACGCAGGCGAATCTCTTCTACGCGCATCTCATCATAAGGACGGCGATAGCGGATCGCATCATCGCGCGCGCTCAAATCTGCCTGCTCTGTCTGTAGCGCATCGCAATCGATGACAACACCGTGGGCCCGTAGCGCCTCAGCGTGGCACAGATCGTAGCGGATTTGTGCTAGACGTTCCAATATGGATTCGCGTTCATGTGCCTGATCACGCCGTGCGATAGCAACCGCTGGATCGAGGCCTAACGCCGTGCAGTGTCCTAAACGCGCAGCCCCTAGTTCAGCCGCTTCGTGACACCAGCGCACTGCGCTCTCAAGCGACTTGTCAAAGTACACTTCGCCAACGTGGTACGCCACGTCGAGTCGCTGCGCAGGCTGATTGGCATTGTCCCGGTGCAGCCGTTGGAAAAAGGGCCGCGTAGATTCGGGCGGATGGCCCTCTTCAAAATGGCAAAAATCAAGGCCGACAATCACGTCTATCAAGTCGGGCTGCTCGTCTAACAGACGGCGGACTACGCGATATGACTTCAACGGCTGCCAACGCGGCAGGCTTATTAAGTAGCGCGGGTGAAAGTCGGCGCGCTGCCCTCTGAGCATAGCCCGAGCCATGGTGCAGTGAAAATCGATAAAGTCGTCCGCGTCTTCTGCGTCAAACGGGGCCATGGCGCGATACTCAACGTAGCGCAGCCCCTCGTTTCGGTGTCGCTCAACGATGCGGTCGAGCAGCTCGTCTTGACGGTCAAGAACGTGCCACCAGTGGCGAAAAACGCAGATGCCGAAGTTGAACTTAGCCTGAAAGCGAGCAAAATCACCACCGTCCTCTCGTCCATACACGCAATATGGTCGCAGCACCTGACCGCCCTCCCTCGCTCGGGCTCGTCGGTACAGCGCCGGTGGATCTGGGCGTTCGCCATAGGCATCTTCAAAACTATTTACGAAAAGCGACCAGTCGATCTGATTATATGTGTCACTTCCCAGTTCGTACAGATCTTCAACGGTTAAGCAACCGCCGATATGTACGTGCAGCTCGCACGTTTTAGCAGATAAGACTTTAGACATAGAAAGAGATTATTAAGAGCTTGGACAACGTGAACATTCTTATTCGCAGGCGCCGGGATCTTTCCGACAGTCAATTCCGTTAATTAGTCGATTATTATCCCAATATTGCACTAAACGCTTTTCTCCTGATGGAGCATAATTGGTCCATTTACCGTCTTTACGATTACGGTTATAAACACCTTGCCACTTAATGTTACCGTTCTGGTAGTAAGAAAAGTACTGTTTATTAAGTAAGCCCGACGAATATGTAGCACGGATAGATAGATTACCTCCGCGCGTAAAAGTCAGCCAGACGCCCTGTCTGCGACCATTATGGTTGTTGCCTTTTTCGCGAACTTTGCCGTCGTTCCAGTAAATAACACTCTCGCCGTTAGCAATGCCGCGAACGTAGGTCGTTTCTTCCCTGCGGGCGCCGTTCGGCCAATACTCGCTGTACACTCCATCTATTTTTCCATCGGTTAACGGTGCAGTCGATTTGACAGAGCCATCGTCGTATAATTCAACGCTTGTCTCTTCTATCCCTTTAAGTTGACCGCCTTCATAGCGCTCACGCAGAGTAACATTACCTACCTCGTCGTAGTGCGTCCACAACCCATTCTTAAATCCGTCTTTGTATCTGCCGACGAGCTTGCGAGCTCCTGTCTCGTAGTATTCCGCATACGTACCGTGCAACTGATTGTCGACATACTGAGTGCGGATCTCAATCTGTCCACTCTGGAAATAACTGGTATACGCTCCGTGCCAAATACCCTCGCGATAAAATCCGTGTTCGCTTATCTCTCCGTTGGGCCAATACAAAGTGAAAGGTCCATTCCAACGCCGTCCCTCCTTCCACGTATGCTCTAGCGTCTTGCGCCCCGTGGAATCAAAAAACGCCCACGTGCTATCTCTTTGCCCCAGAGCGAAAAACCCTTTCGTCTGGACGGTGCCATCTTCATAGAATGCCCGGTATGCGCCATGCCAAACCGGCTCTCCTCGCTCAACAAAGTATTGGTACTCTTCTCGTAGCGCTCCGCTCGGATAGTTCGTCGTTCCGTCTACGGGCTGCTCAAGCGTCGGCGCAGCATTTGAATGGGCCGTAGGCAGCGGACTGCGATCACCACAGGCGGCCAGTATATAAAAGGGGATTAAGTATGAGAAAAACGACCTTTTCATCTATTGAACCGTCGCATTGAAGTAGATGGGTTCCTACCTATCAAATTACGAGCATGCACATAGAACGCAAAAGTGATCTACCGACAACCGCAATGTAATCCGCCCTTACGCACACAGACTCCCATCGACTAGGAAATGGGCGCCGTTGACATAGCGGGCTTCGCCCGAGGCTAAAAAGGTGCCCCACGGAGCGATATCATCAGGCGTTGCGAGGCGGCACAGCGTAATAGATGCCTCCAGTCGCGCAGCGCGATCGTTCGGATCAGGATGTGTATCGTATTAGGCGTTTGCTCCAGTACCCCCGGACAAATGCAGTTACAGCGAATACCGCGCTCGCAATAGTGGTGACCGATATGCGCATTAAGACCGAGCACACCGTCCTCAGACGTCAGATACGACACGTTAGGCGATCCCCCATCCATCGCCGCCACCGATGATATTATTACGATCGCGCCTCCGCTCTCCTGATCAAGCATGTACCCAATAAATACTTTCAGGTGAGCATCACGCCGCGCAGGTTCACCGCGTACGTCTCTTCCCAAACAGATTCGTCTAACGCATCAAGGATGAAGTCGCGGTCATGATACTGAACGGCGGCACAGGTCACCGCAATATACAGACACCCAAACGCTTTTACGGTCTGCTGGACCTGCTGAGCATCCGATACGTCGGCAAGTATCGCCCGTGCACGGTGTCCGGCCCGAAGCAGGCTGTCGAATTGCGCCTGAACATTAGAGATGCCGGTATGCCCACCATCAAAATAGCGGCGCCCGTTAAGAGCCTTACCTTTGAGCTGCATAGCCAATTCACAGGGAGGGCATGTCGACAGCGTCGTTGCGTCGCTCGTGCATGTCCTGTTCCATAGCACGCGGGTAGCGAGGAGGCAGCGCAGAAACGGCGTTTAGACGCTGCACGTGCTCACCTTCCAAACAGAATGATCCGGCCATTATATTGTCGCGCGCCTGCTCTACTGTGCGTGCACCAATAATTACCGAAGTGATAGATGGCTGCTCTAGGACCCAGCGCAGGGCTACCTGCGCCGGCGAATACCCCGTCAATTCGGCCATATCGAGCAACGCAGCGAGTGAATCGTCGGCACAGTCGGCAAAGTAGCGTTCAGGGTATGCCCAGCCCTCTTCGGATCGACTGCCGGTGACCGAGCGCTGGCCTGGCCGATATTTGCCCGAAAGGAAACCGCCACCCAGCGGACTCCACACGACGACTCCCAAGCCCTTGAGTTCGCAGACTGGAATCAACTCTTCTTCAATATCGCGCACCACCAGACTATACTGAGGCTGGTAGCAATCAAATCGCGCCCAGCCTTCCGAATCGCTGATCCACAGCGCCTCCATCAGGCGCCAAGCCTCGTAATTAGAGCAGGCCGTATAGCGGACTTTGCCCTGTCGTACCAGATCGTCTAGCGCGCGCAACATCTCTTCGAGCGGGGTTTGCGTATCTACGTGGTGGATGTAATACAGGTCGAGATAGTCGGTCTGCAAGCGACGCAGCGAATCTTCCACCGCATTCATAATGTGCACGCGCGACATGCCCGAATCGTTGGGGCCCGGTCCAAAGGGGTTAAAGACCTTGGTGGCGACCACCGCATCTCGACGACGCCCCTTCAGCGCGTTTCCCAGCAAGACTTCCGAGGCCCCGTCTCCGTAGGTATTGGCCGTGTCAAAAAAATTGACACCCGAATCAAAAGCAAGGTCAACTATTTCCTCTGACGCGCGCTCATCCGTGCCGTGACCAAACGTCATCGTGCCAAGACAGACTTCCGAGACTTTCAGACCCGTGCGTCCCATATTGCGATACTGCATACTCAACCTCCTCGTTTACCTATCCTACGTTCCGCCAGAATAGTGCGCGCACTCGCGTGCGCTTAGTGCAGCGGGATGTTATTTGCACGGATAACCTCAAGCGCGTTGGCTGCCGCGCGAGGGTATTGCTCGTTGGGCAAGTGTTCCAACAGCATATAGCCATCGGGGTGTGCTTCGTGCCAAAGACGCAGCGCCGTGGCCAAGTCGAGCTCTCCGTCTCCGGGTATTTCTTCGTCGATGTGTAGTACGAGGCCCGGACTCATCTTAATATCCTTGCAGTGACCCAATATCGAAATGGGATTCATAATTGAGAAGATGTGCTCTATACGCTTCGTGCTATCGTACACTTGGTCAAGGTTCTGAAAGTGGTTTACATAGTCCATGACAACGCTCATACGCGCAGAGTCAACGTCAGCCAACACATCCCTGTTGATCTCTGGCGTGCCCATAATCGTCAGCACGTGCGTTTCAATCACTACGTCTACGCCCTCGATCTCTGCTTTTGCGGCAATCGTTTTAAGCGTATTGACCAACTGCTCCCGCGCCTCTGAGGTTCGATTTTCTCTGGCCGGCACATATGAACCCGCCGGGTTGAGGCTACCCGTGCGAATTAAACAGCCCATGGCGTTGAGTTGGCGTGCTACCTCAATACCGCTTTCAATTTTTTCGATAACGCGCTGCCGAATGGAAGCGTCCGGATCAAACAGACATTCACCGAAACCAATGCCAAACTGCACGAGATCCATCTCCGCCGTTTCAAACGTCTGGCGCACGGTGCGCAGATCGTCGGCACTCAACTGGCCCATCTTGTCTCCTGCATAGTGAAAAGCGGCACCGCTAAGTCCGAGCGCTCGTATCGCCTCTAAATCCTGTCCACTCGTCTGAACAAATTCACCGGGGATCATACCACAGACACCAAGACGCATAAGATTTTCCTTTCGCATAGGGGTTGCAGAAAGCTAATACATGAGAGAAGCGGGGCAATGCCTTGCCGCACGAGACGACCTACACTAATATCTAAGCGTCTATTATTCCAGAGAGTAGCGCATGCATTTTGCCATAGAGTTCGCCGTCATTGCTGTCTCGGGTGCATATACTTCGCTGTGGGGTGCCTTTAAAGACGGACCCTACGAAGGCTTCAAGCCGACGACCTTCCCACGCAGCGTGTACTTCCACGTTGCCATTTTTCTACCGCTCTATTTCCTGCCCATATTCAGTACGCACGTCGGACATCTGGGCTTAATACAGCTCTTTTTTCTGGTCATGGGAATAGAGCGTTTCTTAGCCGAGATTTACAAGGGATTTTTCCGCACCGAAGATCAGTCCAAATACTTCGTGCCCTCGCGCATCACCTTTTTTGGCCGCTACGTTGAAAGTGATCTTCTGCGCTACGGCGTCGGCACCGTCATTGTAGCCGTCGTCTTTGCGTTTCTCCTTGTAGACTTGCCCATTACCGGATTCTGGTCCTACTTGACTGTAGCCTATGCAACAGGCTGTATCGTTGCCCTTGGCGGAGCTTATAAAGACGCGCCCTTCGAAGGGTTTAAGCCCCTCAAGTTCCAGCGATCTGGTACAGTGCTCGCAGTGCTTAGCCCGCTTTTTTATTCGCTTGCCGATCCAGAAAACCCGCTGCCGCTGGGCTTCCTCATTTACATGAATGGCGGCTTAGAGCGCTTCTCCGTCGAATACTATAAAACGTACATACAGCGCAATATGTCGGGTAAGTTCCGCCCTGACCTACCGCGCATCCAAAAACAGCTGGACACGCGTGAGCGCTTTCACTTCGCCGCGCTCGCCATTATCGCCGCGCTCGCGCTGCTCTACGCCTATGAACTCGGCGTCTTATGACACCGTAATCATCGGTTCAGGATTTGGTGGTGCTCTGGTCGCCCACGCGCTAGTCTGCGCCGGACAACGCGTCCTGCTCATAGAGCGGGGACGCTGGCCTCACCGAGACGCCGACGATTGGAACCAGCGCAACATACTGATAGATCAGCGCTATCGCGGCCCGACCCCTGTTCAAATAAAACAGTATGGTGCACACCGCTTCAGCGAAGTGTACCCCAACGAAACGGTTGGCGGGAAATCCGTATTTTACGGAGGTGCTTCGCTTCGACTGCGCGAAACAGACTTTGACCTGTGGCCTTTTTCCTACGCCGAACTGGCTCCATACTACGAGCAGGCTGAACTTCTACTCGGCGTTCACGGCACTGCCGGTGCAGATCCACATGAACCACCTGGATTACATGCTTATCCATTCCCATCCGCTGAGCTAAGCAATCCCGCGCAACGCCTGCAGGACGCGGCTGACAGCCTGGGCTACCAGCCATTCCCCATCCCCTTAGCAATCAACTTCAGCGACGATAGGCGCACCCGCTGCGTGCGGTGTAACACCTGTGACGGCTTTCCCTGCCGCATTGAAGCTAAGAACGACCTAGCAGCAACGGTCGTGCGCAACGCACAGCGGCGCGGTCTACACGTAGCCACAGGCGCACTCGCACAGCAATTGACGGTTGAGGACGAGCACGCACGCGCCGTACAATATCTCGACACGGAGAACGGTCAGGAACACAGCGTCACGGGAGATCGAATTGTCGTGTCAGCCGGCGCCATCCAGAGTCCGGCCCTGCTTCTGCGATCCGGCTTAGAGCATCCCATGCTAGGACGCCACCTCATGCGCCACTGCAACGCGGTGTGCAGCTATGTCTTTCCCTTTCGCACAAACCCCGAGCAGTTATTCCACAAGCAGCTTTGCTTTGGCGACTTTTACGAAGACCTGCGCGATGAACTAGGCACGGCAGTGGGCGTTATTCAGGACATCTACACGCCGGCTCCAGAAGTCATACGACATCATGCGCCCCCTGGAAGTCGCTGGGTTGCCGGCCTCTTTGCCCCTTTTATGCAGAACCTGCTGTGTATTGCCGAAGATGAGCCACAAATGCAAAATAGAGTGCGATTAGGTCAGCGCAAGGACGCCTGGGGTCTGCCCTCAATCGAAGTGGAACACACCTACAGTGCCGCGGATGTGCGGCGCCGCACCTACCTGCTACGGCGCGCGCGCCGGGTGCTACGCAAGGCGGGCGGACTAGCGTCTTACACTTATCCCATCGACTCCTTCTCACACGCTGTAGGCACGCTACGCAGTGCGGACAGCCCAGAGAAAGGCGTCTTAGACCCTTACGGTCGCGTCTGGAACGTGAACAATCTCTTCGTCGTGGACGGCTCGTTCATGCCCACTTCCGGAGGCGTCAATCCCAGCCTAACCATTGCCGCCAATGCACTGCGGATTGCCGAACAGATGGTAAACGAATGAATAGGTTTTCATGAGGAAAGCGTCTTCTAAAAAAATTTGCATCGTCGGCTGCGGCGCCATTGCTCGAGTCCACGCCAAGCATCTGCGCGAGAAAGCCGAACTCCACTTTGTCAGCCGGCGTCGCGAAAGCGCTGAGGCGTTCTGCTCGGATTTTGGAGGCACAACCGTTTACGATCACTACGAGCAAGCACTGCAGGCAGAGATTGACGGCGTCGTTATTTGTACTCCTCCCGAACTCCACGCAGATCAGGCACTTGTAGCCCTACAGCACGAAAAAGGCGTGCTTGTAGAAAAGCCCTTATGCGTGAGTGAAGAGGGCCTCGCCGAAATTGCACAGACCGTTGCAGATCGTCCAAACGTGCCTTTTCTTGTCGCGGAAAACTACTACTACAAGCCTTTACTCAAACAACTACAGTGGATCCTTGAGCAGGAGTTTATTGGGCCCCTACAGTCAGTCCAAGTTAGAAAGTGCTTCACGCAAACGGCCGACGGATGGAAAAGCCAATACGGGGCACTGCTTGAAGGCGGCATACACTTTATCGCCCTTATATCTGGACTCGTCGGCCGCACTCCTCTCGGCGTCAGCGCGCAGTTCCCCCGTCGGATAGACGGTGAATCCGAGCGCCATTCACAGGTGCATCTGGACTACGGCGATAGCCTGAACGCAACCTTGCACTATGCGTGGAACGTGCCCAGTCTAACTAAAGGCGTGTTCCAGCATTCTCGCATCGACGGCGAGACAGGACACGTCCTGTTCGAGAGCAACGGACTCTATGTCCGCCTCGCTTCACCCGAGCGCAGTGGGCTCTTTTTTCCCGGCCTGCGCGATCTAATGGGCTACGACGCACAAGCGCGCGACTTTGTCGCCTGTATAACCGACCCCACACGCATGCCGCGGTCGGGATTTGCACAGGCCCAGCGCGATTTGAATATTGTATTTGAAGCCTATAAAGATTTCTAGGAGAAACGTTCATGAATGAAGCAGAAAAAATAATCTACTCCATGCGGCACGTCAGCAAACACTACAACCGCAAAAAAATCATTGAAGACATCTCGCTGTCCTACTTCTACGGCGCCAAGATTGGCGTGCTTGGTTTAAACGGTTCGGGTAAAAGCACGCTGTTGCGAATTATGGCCGGAGTAGACGGAGAGTTCGAGGGCAACGCCGATCTGTCTCCGGGCTACACGGTCGGCTATATGGAACAGGAACCGCAGTTAGAATACGGCAAGACAGTGCGGGAAATAGTTGAGGAAGGCGCGCAGGAAACCGTCAATCTCGTACGAGAATACGAAGAGATCAACAATAAGTTCGCCGAACCGATGGAAGACGACGCCATGAACGCGCTGATTGAGCGTCAATCGACAGTTGCAGAAAAGCTGGATGCTGCCGGTGCCTGGGATCTAGACAGTCGCCTCCAGATGGCTATGGACGCGCTACGCTGTCCTCCCGAAGACCAAGTAGTAGACAACCTGTCGGGCGGTGAAAAACGGCGCGTGGCCCTGTGCCGACTCCTGTTGAGCAAACCGGACATTCTCTTGCTCGACGAGCCGACTAACCACCTCGACGCGGAAACGGTCGCTTGGCTGGAAGGTCACTTGCAGCAGTATCAGGGCACCGTCATCGCCGTTACGCACGATCGCTACTTTCTCGACAACGTCGCCGGTTGGATATTAGAACTGGATCAGGGACGCGGCATTCCTTGGAAAGGCAACTACTCCTCTTGGCTAGAGCAGAAGCAAGATCGCCTGCGCCAGGAGGAGAAAAGCGAGAGCGACCGTCAGAAAACGCTACAGCGCGAATTGGAGTGGGTCCGCATGACTCCGCGGGCCAAACAGCAAAAGAACAAGGCACGCCTGCGCGCCTATGAGGAGCTCCTCAACCAGGACCTCGTAGAGCGCAACGAAGAACTGCAGATCTATATTCCACCCGGCCCGCGCCTGGGCGACGTCGTTATTGATGCCGATGGACTGAGTAAATCCTACGGCGAACGCATTATATTTGAAAATATGTCTTTCCGGATGCCCCCGGGCGGCATAGTCGGCATTATTGGTCCCAACGGCGCTGGTAAAACGACGCTATTTCGCCTCATCACCGGGCAGGAACAGCCTGATGAGGGCGGACTCAAACTCGGCAATACGGCCCAGTTGGCTTATGTGGATCAGACGCGTGAAACGCTCGATCCAAATAAGACCGTTTGGGAAGAAATCTCCGGCGGAGAAGACGAAATCGAGCTCGGCGAGCGCACCGTCAACTCGCGGGCCTATGTGGGTCGCTTTAACTTCGGCGGCTCCGATCAGCAACAGAAAGTGGGTGAACTGTCCGGCGGGCAACGCAATCGCGTTAACATCGCCAAGATGCTCAAAGAAGGCGCCAACGTCGTCCTGCTTGACGAGCCGACCAACGACCTTGACGTAAACACACTCCGCGCACTGGAAGAAGGATTGGAAAACTTTGCCGGATGCGCGCTCGTCATAAGCCACGATCGCTGGTTTCTCGACCGCCTTGCCACCCATATTCTCGCCTTTGAGGGTGACAGCCAGGTTTACTGGTTCGAAGGCAACTACTCCGAATATGAGGAAAACCGGCGTCAAAGACTCGGCGTAGACGCCGAGATTCCCAAGAGAGTGCACTACCGCCAGTTAACGCGCGACTAAGCGCCGACAGTTCCTCAAACTTGCACACGGCAAAGCCATTCAGACGAACGCGTCGCGTACGGTCACTAAGCAGTGTATGCGACGCGCTAGCAAAATTGCTCCGCCGCGCGGAATTCCTATATTCTGAATTCGTCCTCATACTCCCATTTTTGGATGGTCCATGTCCACTTCTACCGCCGACCCGACCGTGTCAAACGCGGCAATCGACCGCCTGCAACGCCCGCTACGCAGCCTGCGCGTCTCTGTTATTGACCGCTGTGACCTGCGCTGCCGCTACTGTATGCCCGAAGAGCACTACGCCTGGCTGCCTAAAGACGATCTGCTCAGCGCCAACGAGATAGAGCAAGCCGTATCAGCCTTCGCCAAGTTGGGCATTGAACGCGTGCGCATAACGGGAGGTGAGCCTCTGCTACGCGCTCAGCTGGAAGAAATCATAGAGCGCATTGCGCGCGTGCCGAACATTTCCGATCTGGCCATGACGACCAACGGCATGCAGCTGGCCCGGCGCGCCGCCGATCTACGCCGCGCCGGCCTCCGCCGCGTTACGGTTAGTCTTGACTCACTGAACAAAGCACGCCTGCAGCATCTGACCCGGCGCGATGCCCTCGACAACGTGCTGCGAGGAATCGACGCGGCAGCCGCCACCTTCGACACGGTCAAAATCAACACGGTTGTGATGCGCAATTTTAACGACGACGAACTGGTCAACCTCATAGAGTACAGCAAACGCATCGGCGGGGAGATTCGCTTCATCGAGTACATGGACGTCGGCGGAGCCACTCACTGGGCGCAGGAGCAGGTTATTAACCGCTGTGAGATCCTCACCCGGCTCGAGCAGCACTACGGGAGCATCGCCGCCGAAGGGGCGCAGGGTGCCGCACCAGCCGCGCGCTTTCGCCTGCAGGACGGAACGCGATTTGGCATCATTGCATCGGTAAGCCAACCCTTTTGCAGTGCCTGTGATCGCAGTCGTCTAACGGCTGACGGACTCTGGTATCTCTGTCTATACGCCAACCAGGGATACGACCTGCGCACGTATCTACGCGGCGGTGCCGACAACCATGCCCTAGTCGATTACATCCGTTCTACATGGGCAGAACGTAGCGACCGTGGCGCAGAGGTTCGTCTGAATACGCCTGTTCGCGGCGCGCTGTTCCACATCGACGATTTGCGCGAAGATCCCCACCGAGAAATGCATACTCGCGGTGGTTAAGCAACGCGCCTAGCCCATCTATCAGATGCGCAGAAACTGAATTAACCCCTGCAGCCGCCCCTTCTGTATAGGTTTAATGGCCCTATGGACTACTTTCGCGCCAAGCGATTCTTAGACACGCTTCCCGACTGGGAAACGGGCACGCCTCCAAGCGGCCCGCTTGCGGATTATCTTCCGCGCATGCGCGCCCTGCTAGCGCGCCTCGACCACCCACAGCACACCTTCCATACACTGATTGTCGGCGGTACTAACGGCAAAGGAACCGTGTCGAGTCTAGTCGCGTCGCTAGCCCAACACACCGGGCGTCGCGTTGGACTCTATACTTCGCCCCACTTACATACCCAGCGCGAACGCATCCGCGTCAACGGAGAGATATTAGACAAGGACGACTGGGCCGAAGCCGTCTCTGCGCTATATGACGCCACACGTGACTTTGAATGCGAGGAGCTTGGGGTCTTCAGTAAGTTCGAAGCCTTAACCGCCCTAGCGGCACATTTCTTTTCTAAGGCACAAGTCGAATGGGCTGTCTTTGAAGTCGGGCTGGGCGGCCGCTACGACGCGACCAACGCTTGGGATAGCCGTGCGGCCATCTTGACGCGAGTCGGTCTAGACCACGTTGGCACACTGGGGCATACAATAGAAGAGATCGCCGCCGACAAGGTGCACATAGCCCGTAGCGGATGCCCCCTGTTCACGACGGCCTCCCA
>CAXGPR010000057.1:0-25460 GCA_964011675.1 uncultured bacterium | reverse complement strand
TCTTCCAACCCAGACCAGAGCGTTCCATGCGTCGAGGAGACGCTGGAAGTACCAATTCTAGCAGAAGATGCGGGGTTAAACCAAACACTCTCTACGGACTCAACCGAAGTGCTTAAAGCCCCTGCCAAAGCCGATGAATAAGCCCCTCCACCACCAATTTCAAAAGCGGCAAAAGTTGGTTGAACGGCATACAACACTAAAACCCAACTTATGTTCCATATCCTAATACGCGACAACGCATGTTCCCCGTCGCCTACCTTTATCACCGCTACCCCGCACCTCTATCTCGTATAAATAGAGACCTGGATCAACCGTTAAGCCCCCTTCACTTTTCCCATCCCATTTAATCGTATATTGGCGGGCGCTTCCGTTTTGGCCAACGCTCCGAACCCGATTACCATTAAGATCGTATAGCGAAAGCACAACATCGGTCGGATTATTCAAATTTGACACAACAAAACGGAACTCCAATGCATCTTTCTCATAAGGAGAAAATGGGAGCTGAGAAACTTCCACAGAACTCAGCAATTGCCCAGGCTGTCCTTCAGTCTTTACCGTCCAACTTCCCGCAAATTTTTCCCGCCCATTTTGCCAGTTGAGATAGCCATCGGAAGTTTCTTGAACAGTATTACCGACTCGAAAACCAATCGTGTAAGACTCATTCAAGAATAGGACTTGACCTACAATCTGCATTGTGGCATCTCTATCGACCTTATTGAGCGGTTTCAGATAAATCTCAGTTTGAGCATCTTCGTCGCTTGCCGAAAACGAAAAATCCGTGCCTTCTTCTAAAGTCACGCCATCAATTAGGACGTGTTCAACATCCATAGCAGCCCCATCAAGGACAATCCGGTCAGCGCCATAATTGTCATTATCAATCTCTAATTCAATCAAATAGGTCACTTCTGTATTCTGCCCCTTACTAACCAAATTGGGCGACACCGATCCATTTGCACTAGCCGCAACTAAGGTTCGGTCGTATTCAACCTCCAGTTGTTGCCAACGAGGCGAGGCAAAAGGATTTGCAGTTGTAAGTTCGCCAAGCATCTGCAAACTCATGGTTGGTTCGGCCCCCGTAAAGAGACCATTTTGATCCATCGGATAAACAGTGTTCCAGTCGCGCGTGTCTTTTTGGCCTTTTGCAAAAAGCCTAAACACGGTCTCATCAACGACCTGTGCTTGCCACCGAATACGTCCCACATTAATGGGCTCTTCTAAAGACCACTCGAGCACTGCGCTGCCCTCATGTTCGAATCCTTCGGCAAACACTTCGATATCACCTAACGCGACCCAGTTACTCCGGTCCTGCCGGGTAATTGTAAATCGCACGTGCTGCCCAACCCTCGAGACAGGCTCATCTTTGCTTGTAACACGCCAAGTTGAATCCAGTTGCGTGTCAATCAGCAAATTAAAATTATTCCGCTCTTCAGCCAACAATCGCCAAATGTCTACTTCGTCAGCCATCGCAGCTTCAACTCTATATCCTCTCACGAAGTACTCAGGCTGGTTTAAAGCAGTCTGTCCCGGTAGCATTCTAAGGCGCGTGATGGCCCTATTACGGCCTAAGTCAATCGTAAAATACCGCCCAAAAACGTTGGGAGTATTAGAAATCCATTCGCTGGCAACCAGAGAAACTTCTCCGTCTGTCAGAGGCACTCTTTGGCCAAAATCATTTTTTGCCACTTCACCCAAAGCCACATTCTTATCGGACGGCAACAGGTCAAGTTCAAGGCCCGCATCGCTAGTCAGACGAACATGATGCTTCGACAACTGTGCCGCATTGTCTTCATTCCAGAGCCAATTAGCGACTTGGCTTTGCCCTCTTACCGTTCCAGACTGTGCTAAAATAACCAAGAAGGAAATCAGAAAAAACAATGTAATCAACGCCTTTAAAAGAGCGTTTTTTGAGTCAGTAAGGTCGAGATAAAAACAGCGATGGCCTCCTCTAATTCCTTGGAATTAAAGGTCATACTTATACCGGCTGTCACTGGGGGTAAGGTGATTTCTTTACCCGTTTCAAGGTCTTTTATTACCAACTCAACACGTGCACTAGTACTATTTTGAGAAAAACGTTGCTCAACGCGCTGACTCAACAAATAAACAGACCCGCTTATTTCTAGCTGAGCGGACTCATCTTCTGGCGGAACTAACTCAAACGGGTTGGGCATCTCCCGCACATTAGCCAAGCTCGTTACGCGATCAAATTCAGCAAAGATGCGAAGTTGATCCAGGCGCAACTCTCTCAGCAAAGAACGCGTTAAATCCTCAATCCGAGAGGGTCGTGAAATTACCATGATAGCATTGCCAACTTCGGCCAGCGAATTTATTGAACGTCCCGGTGAATATTCGCTATCTCCCAGCGCGGCATTGGGGTCAACTACATTTGCTTTACTAACGACGGGGAAACCTTTTACGTAAACTTTAACGCGTTCTACGGGCGGATTCTCAATACTCGTCCCTTTTAAAACCATGTATTTCAGGTTCCCACAACCCGTTACGGTTGCCAATAACAAGATGCCTATGAATGAACAAGCATAACGAATCAAGGCATCCATTACAGACCCCTTTCAACAGTTACAACGCCCTGCTCAACGGTGAAGTGAAAGTGGATATCCGTAAACTCAGTAGGGTTACCAAATCCTGCTTCAGCACTGTCATAAGCCAAGATGAAATCATTGATCTCGAGCGTAAATGATTTCACGTCTTTGGGCAGTCTAGGAAAGGTCAACATACCTGTGTATTTACGCCCTTTGCGTACAGGTTTTTCGCGTTGGTACGAAGTGCGGTTCCAAATATCGTTGCGGTCGGTATTTGCGTAAAATTCGACATTGCCCTCGCGTCCTCCCCACTTCAAATAGCTATAGTCAAAGTAGTGTGGTAGTGTTTTCCAAACGCCAACACCTTGGCTACAGTAAAAATAGTTGCCGTTATCTAGTCGCAAAACAGCTTGAGTTGGATCGAGTTCCACACGTTCTCGAGTACGATTGATAACCGTAACCTCAAAGGTGGTCCAAAGCGGGGGCGTATATCCTAAAACGGGGTCTGTCCAGCCTGCAAGCGTGTAGGGGCTAACTCTTGGATTGAAACGAGCATCCAACATTTTATCGTTATAAAAACGGACTTTTAACTGAAGTCCATCTTTACTCCAAACAACGGTGCTATCAACGAGATCTTCATAGAAAACAGTCTCACCATCGGGCAGGACGGGAGCAGCTTCTACCGAATATTCCAAAATGGGCTGAGGTGGAATTGAGCAACCCCAAAGCCCAATGAATAGCAAAATTACACCTGATATGTTGGTTATAGTATGCATCATTTTAAAAGGGCGTTATGACTTCGACAAAGAATGTGCCACGCTTAAAGTCTCGATCTTTCAATCGAGTATGCTCTCTGTCGGTGAGCAAATAGCCGAAGAAGAAATCGTTTTCAAAACCGAAATATTCCGAACGCATTTTATACATAAAAGCGTAGTCGGTCTGACTATATGTTTCGTCTTTGTGAACTCTCTCCCAATGCTTAGAGGGTAGAAATGGCATACCCTGTGCAGCAAGGACAAACCGCGTTTTGGGCGTTAGAGAGTATTCCCCCATGATAATAGGGATAAAGTCGGAGGCTGAGGTCTTTGGATCTTCTTCACTTTCTACATTCTCATAGATGAGTCGGTGTTTAAACTTTGTAGATATCGCAAGAGAATTATACGTCCACGTCTTGTCGATGTTATTGATGAGAATAAAGCGGGACCGTACATCTTCTGGCTGCAATAAGCCGGCATCTTCGCCTTCTATTGAGATTTCCGCCATGTTGTTACGGGTCCACAAAAATGCGTTACGCACGTTAATATTTGCGAACTTTATGTAGCGAAAATCAAAGTAAACCGTATTAACCCAGCTGTCACGCATTAGGAGAGGATCCGGCGTTGCCGGCCGATACCGTCCAGCGACGCCAGGATGATTATCCGGCTTATTCAACCAAGGAATGACGTCGTCGTCGTTGGGCGGAATGATGTAAACGTAACTGTCATCCCGTATATTATCCTGCACCATTTTGGAATCGAAGTTAAATTGCAAACTTCCAACGCCATCCCGCTCTTTGGCTAGTGCATACCGCAAATACAAACTCTTAGCCTCAGTACCTCCGGCAATTTCTTGGGACTTATAATACCCAGCGGTGAAAGAATCACCCCATTTCCCTAACTTATCAAGTAGGAGAAAAAAGTGTTGACCCTTCTGATCCCGACGATAGGGATAGTCAGGCAGGTCATCGTTCTCCCGAAAGTCCGGCATGCCGTTATTATTGAAATCAATACCGTAAACAAACTCGGGCGGATCTGCATCATAAGAGAGGAATGGCTCTTCCCAATCAGGAATAAAGTTTTCATTCCGATCAACATCGGGAATGTTATCTAGGTTCTCATCTAACCCTGGATAAACTGAGGCATTTGGCCATCCCGGGTAGGATAAACGGCCAGGAGAGGCAGTATCCTCAACAAAATCATCCGGCCACTGGTCATCGTCATCGTTATCCTCGACAATTCCATACTCTTGTGTATCAGATTTAACTCTAGATCCCGCCTTGTCTTGATAATCAATATGAAAAGCCATTCCCCCACGCTGACTATCGTATCCTCCGCTATAATTGGGATCCAAACGAAAAACCTCAGCGCCTAGTTGAGCACCTAAACGATTTGCGAAAGAGAGGTCTTTTTTAACGTTGAGCCAATAGGCCCACGCCTCATCCGTCCTCCTTTTTCCGTCATTATTGCCCACTGGGTATATGTAGTTCTGATTATTTCGGACAACCTCACCACTGAATTTCAACCCCACCAGATTAGCTTGAGCATCAAAGGAAAACAAATTCTGTCCTGTGGGTATTCCATGATCAAACTGAACAATTCGGCGGTTCGAACCGTTTTTCCCTAAGCCCTCCGAACGAACAACAGTATAGTAAGGCTCTTCTCCCTCTCCGATATCCCATTTGAACGGCCGCCGTGTACCAGCCTCAGTGCTGACGAAATCATCAGGCCAAACACGCTCTTTTAAATCCAACTCACCTGAACGATTCAGCCCTGGAAAATCATAAATTTGGCGGACGCCGATCTTATAATCGTCTGAGACGTCAGCATGAAAACGGGCAGAAAGAGCTGTAATATCATTGGGAATGGTGAATTCATAAACAATTACTTCAACCCCTACAGCCTCTCGAGCATCTCCCCCGAGCGGAAGGCCTCCAATGACCACAGGCTCTAAACGTGGATCGTAAAATTCACCTTCCATACTCGAAAGTCGGATAGGTCCCTCTTCTCGAGTACCTTCAACAACGATATGGACTCCATAAACTTTAGCGTTATGCCGGGTTTCATCAGGTGAGTCATCGGCAATAAAAACGCGTATGACCCTGGGACCCAGCATTTCGTAAGGCAAATCCCCCTTGAGAGGACTGCTACTGCCTGAACCGGGCTGGTTCATGATTTGATTGAGGAGCGTGGTGCCAAACTGAGCGTAGCGCCCAAATCTATGCTTATAGTGAAAGCCATACATCATTACAGGATTTGGGTCCGGCGTTTCACCACCAACAGAAGCCCATTCCGAAAAGAGCCCTCCCGGCCTTGTTCGTCCGCGGTTTAACAGAATCGTCGCACGATCCTTTCCAAACTTATTATCAAAATCAAGTCTGGCTACTGAAAGATGGCTCTGTGCAAGCGTTAAGGGGGTGAAATGGCTCCTCACTCTTTGCCCAACGGTAGCTGTCCAGTGAAGATCTTTGTAGTTGTAATGACCGATGCGTAGAGTTGCATCGGTATAGCCAGCAGGAGCTCCCCACGGCGAAGGAGATCTATGATCTATGTAACTACGACCTAAACCATTGTCGTCGCTACGCGTCTCTTCCCAAGAAAAAAGCCGTAGATAAGCACTACCAGGGTTTGTCGGCCCACTCGGAGATCCCATGTAATTGCCCATGCGGTCCCAGCGCGTATTGCGGAATTTCCATGGACGCCCTTTGGGCTGAAACCAAGGGATTAATTCTCTCTGTGAGAGAATAAAACGCTCTTCAGCATAATTTAGATAGGGTACTGCATCACCAGTTGCTAAAAAAAGACGACTCGCACCGCGCTCGTATCGATCACGAGGGCCACGAATAAAGTCAGGCCGGTGTAGCCACTCCGGTTCTGCAAGTACACCCGGCGCATCTCGATAATAGGGCAGTGGCCCCTGAGATTCGGGATGTCGCTGGCCACTAACTCCTTCGACAAGCGCTAAAGAAGACACCAGCGCAAGTTGCCAGATCGTATTGAAAAAGCCGTTCGTATTACTGGGCGATCTCAACCGGCCCCCCTATCATCCAATTATCACCTGCGCTACTTTTTTGACAGGTGTTCACAGTTTTGTTTGGTCCACCTAATAAATGGTCACACCGAGCAATCTCTGCTCAGTGTGACCATTCTCTCAACTAAATAGATGCTGCAAATGACAGCTTCTACTGGAACGTCGTCTTAATACGACCCCAAGAATCGCTTTCTACAGCTGTGCCACCGCCCGAAGGACCGGCAGGCGTGTCAGAAAAGACCCAAGTGGAGTAGTTGGAGGGGTCATCAGCCCAACCCCAACACTGCAACTGACCACCGTAGGCGTCGTCGCCATCGGGATCCGGGGGTAACCATGAGAAACCCATTTCCGTACCAACAACAGGCGTCGAAGGCAGGTTGAAGCGGAGCAGGTTTTCCCAAGGAATGTACATTTCGATAACGTAGTCAGCTTCGCCGCCAAACTCGTCGCCAGCGTCACGGTAACCGTTTAAGAAGCCGTCGATGAGGTCAGGATCGTTACCGTCTTCGTCAGAGCGAGCGTTCTCAACCGTGCGGGCCCAAGAAACAGTGTATGGGCTCGACTCAAGCGGACGCGCCTGGAAGTTGACGATGTTGAGAGCGGTGTATTCGCCATTCAACACAGCTTCTTCCTTTTCGTTCAGCAAGTCGACATAAAGAGAGAGGCTATCGCGCTCCCACCATGCCCAACCTCTGTCACCACCTTCAACGTCGTGGACGTTGTCAGCTGCGGCCGTAACGACCCACAAGCCATCGTCGTCCCAAGCCTGCCAGATGCGTGAATTGAAGTCGGCATCTGTGCGAGCGATTGATGCATCTTCGCCATCAGACTGAACCAACTGGTTCACACTGACTTCACTCTGCTGGGCTTCAATGTCACGCCAGCCATACTCAGCGCCGTCAGCCTGGACCTGCGAAGGCGAACAATTCAACTCAAGAGCACCGTTCCATTCGTCGCCATCAATGACGCCGTCAAGCACGGGAGCCTGAGTCAACTTGGGCAGATCAAAAACGCGATCGCCCTGAGCAAAAGCAGCGCCGGACAAGCCGATAATAGCCGCTGCAGCTAAGCTCAATTTCCTCATGAAAAAACCTCCTTAAGGACTCAATCTCAGTAATTAAATTACTGATGAGCATACCCTATGCACCCTGCATATGGGCGACACTCAAGTTGAGCAGGAAAAAAATAGTTGGGGAAAAATTAATTTGACACTTGTTTTATGTCAAGAAACAAATTTGAATATTTTCAGACATATCTTTCATTTTTATGAATTCACGGCAAATAACTATTTTAATGGGCACAATTGTGGTTCGGGCTGTTTTTTTCCTAAAATGAAGTCAAATAATTAAACCTTGAAAAAAAAGAATAACAATCCCTCGATGAGATTTCTCGTGGACCTCTGGAAACCCTATCTCCTTCTTTTCTCAATTTTCATCTCTCTATCCATAGCGCATGCATCCACTACACTTACAGTGGGCATTGCTGTTACAAAAGAAAAGGGGCCGGATATGAGGGGATGGCCTCATTTAAATTCTTTTTACGTGTCCTCTATAGCGACCATTCAAAAAGCGGTTTTTCGGAACTTCCAAGAAATATCTCGGTGCAAGATTGTTTCTCATGCAGCAACGCTTGACAGTCGAGGACAGAGCCAATACACGCCAAGAAATGACATCGACTACTTGTTGCACTTGGTATTGCGTCGGGCAGACAAATTGTTTCGCAACAAAACAATTTATTTTTCAAATCCCAATAGTGCGATTAGCTTGGGAGTTGAAGATACTCAGGCGGGCGAAACGCTTGCCTTACCTGTTTTCAGCGCAGCGATTGAAGTCCGTTTAATTGACCCAATAAAAAGACGCGTTCTCTGGTCCACTCTACAAGACAGTAGCATATTACTTCCCCACTCCAATAATTATGTTCTTAATGTGGATAAATATCCTGGCTACACTCCTCCAGAAGTCATCAAAGAGTATGTTGCCCCAATCCTTATGCAGCGCTTTCGCAGTCCTTCTTCTCTGCGTATGTTACAAGCGGCCGACAGGTGGTATATTTCTGATGCCGAAAAAGATGGTGCAATAGGTGGGCGCTTGCTCGGCGAAATTGTCCGAAATATATTACCACAGGTCGATGCGCAACTTCCATTGTTCGGAACTATTGTTTCAGAATTGGCTCCCGATGGAAAAAATCGACCCCAATATACTCTGGATGTTGGTGCAAATCAGGGAATCGTCGTAAATTTAAAAATAGATGTTTACAGCAAACGATTAAGTGATACGAAAGTCGGAGAATTGAAAATAGTCTCCGTGGAACCATCAACTTCAGTTGCTCGGCTGCATAAATTGGACCGCTCTATACGAAGGAGTGGGGGAAGCATCGCAATGGGCGACAAAGTTCTTTCAAAAAAACGCCCTGTGTATTATTCAAGAAGGGACCTTAAATGAGTTCGGAAATTACCCGGCGCTTTAATTCGCCGGCCAGATCATTCCGTCCGGAAATACTTCTCAAGGAACTACATAAGTACCTACTAATATCGGCTATATTAGCTGTATTAGTTCATCTGTGTGCAGCGATTATTGACCCCTTGGAAGAGGCAGTAGAGACGACTCCCCGCCCACTTTCAACCAAGTTCATAAAGCGTGAGCCTCGTTTGACGAAGCCCCTTGAATTGCGCAAGGTGCCTAAGCCAAAGCGCCAGATGATCCAGCGCCAAACGACCACTACGAGAGCCCGCATGGATCAAGTGAAAGCAACCGCCAGCTTTAGTACAATTTCCGCTTTGAATATGGCCGCTACGCCCTCTATGATGGTTGCTCGAACGGTGGATGTAGGAGGAGTCGACCTCGAACCTACACTTACCACCGTCGACATTACTGGATCAAGGCAGCCAGACAACAAAATTGATATGGCATTGGACATGCTCGACGTTAACAGCATGGATACGGGACGCTACCGGGCCATGTTGGTCCAAGAACAAGGCGATCCTCAAGCAATTAAAGGCTTCATAAATTTCGCGCGCGTGGTTTCAGCCGCAGCCCTAGCATCAGGTACTGCAACTGGATCGACAAACGCCTTGCGGGCATTAGTTAATGGTCTGAACGAATACACAGGTATCAATGCCGATTTTATCGGTAGCGTGACCTACGATGACGACCGTCTTTTAGAAATTCCCATAATCCTACCAGCCGGTGCACCGAATGAGAGTGAACTCGAGCAAATGACGAGATATCTCCTTTCTGGTGGATTTATTTTCGGCGGTATAGGATTTGTTTCAGAAGGTTTAGAGAAATACGGTGGCCTCGTGGAAGGGCGCGACTTTTGGTCAGAGCGACTACCTGACGATCACCCCGTTTTCAGTTCCTATTTCGAGTTCAAGGGAGGCGCACCTACCTCCACAAGGGGCGCGAGTTCCAATAAAAACCAGAACGCCTGGCAATATACAACAGGCCACTTTATAAAAGGACGCCTTGTCGGCATCAACTTCAGCCTTGGCTTGGGTTACACTGAGTCTGTGGAGGGCCAAGACAAACTCCGACAAATGCAGATGGCCATTAACGTTATCGTCTATGCCCTCACCCAAGAAGGTTCTATGACGCAGCGCCTCATGCAGATGGTTAACTGACACCATATTGAAGACGTTGCACTTTATCAAAATAGTAGCAACGTCCTCAACCAACCACATGGTTTTCTTCATATTTATTCCCTTAGCACTCTTTTGTGTTAGCTGCGAAACATTTCCAACAGATCAACTAATAGAAGATCTGACCCACTCTGCCTCTGAAAAAAGGCGCAAAGCCAGCTACCGGCTCGTCGATCAAGGCGACCAAGCCGTCCCTCCTTTACTGGAAGCCATGGAGATGGGATCCGACACCTTGCGCTACATCGGTGCTCAAATTCTTGGGCGTATAGGATCCCCTCATGCAGAAAAAATGTTGCTCAATTTATCTCACGATAAAAATTTACACGTTCAAAAAAAAGCCATTCTCGCTCTATCAAAAATTCACGTTCCGGCACTTATTGACACCATCGAGCAGATCCTAAACACTTCCCCTCAACCTGAACTACGTGCAGCAGCAGCGGAGTCCATTGCTAGCTTCCGCGACACAAGTGCCAGCGAATCGCTGGTAAACGCTCTTGAAGATACCGCAGCCCTCGTTCGTCAAAGCGCCATCGCCTCTATCAATAGGATCTGGACAAATAGGTCTATTCAAGGGGTTCTCCGCTCTATGGATGACGATGATGAGAAGGTTCGCTATATCGCTACTCAAATCGCTGCCATAAGGCGCATAGAAACAGCTCGAAGCAAATTGCGAGATGCCCTATACGACTCAAGTCCCTGGATTCGAATTGAAGCAATTCGGGGCATCCTCGCCTTATCTGACACCGCTGCAGCAGAAGGCCTTGTAGACATTTTGAAGTACGGCCAAGGAGAAGAAGTTACCGCTGCACAAGAAGCACTACGAACGTTAACGGGTATTGAATACGTAATCGAATAGACCGTCCATGAGTTTTAACCAAAACTATCTGGTCCACCTTCTCAGCGGAGTTTTTCTTCTCTTCGCTTGTAGCGATCCATCTCCCAAACATTCACAGCAATCTCTTCCTCAATTATATGACCAAGCAATGAATTTGGTGGCTCAATCAAAGTTGGATTCAGCCCAAATTCTTTTTGGTCAAATCGTCCAAAGAGATTCTACGCAGTATACCGCTCTTTTGGGACTGGCCGAAATCCATATGCGTATGCGCAGGATCGAAAAGGCTATTCCTTTTTTGCAACGGGCCATCCGCGTAGATACAACGCGCGTTGATGCACCCTTTCAACTTGCTCAAGCTTACCGGATGGTTGGCAGAGATGATCAAGCACGCTCTCTACTGAAGCTCATCGTAGCACGGTTTCCAACGTTTACCCCTGCCTGTATGGCGTATGCCGATGTTCTAATGACCGATGCTCCTCCAAGTCCTGAAGGGGCTCTTGAGCAATACGAGGCGATACTATCTATCGATCCAGAAATGAGTAAAGCACGAGCCGGCGCCGGCGCTTCAAGGCTGCGATTGGGACAGTTCCAACAAGCCGAACGTGATTTTATTGAGCTACTAAAGGCTAACCCCAGCGATCCATATATTGGATACTTACTAGCAACGACGCGTCATTGGCAAAAAGATTACGCAGGCGCCATTGCTGCTTATAAAAAATCCATCGACGTCTTACCTAAATCTTCGCCTCAACGAAGGATTCGCCAGTGGAATTTAAGATTAGCCTATATTGCCGAACACGGTGTGTATCCGGGTCACTTAGCCAAACAATACGTCATATTCCCGGCAGACCAACCCAACCCATCACCGATTGAATTCACCGACGTAGCCGCAGCGTTAGGGGTAGACAAAGTAGACAGAGGACGAGGAGTATCTTGGGCTGACTTGAATGGCGATGGCCGGCTCGATCTATTCACCGTTGGAATTGACACCCCCCATGGCTTTTTCCTCCAGTCAAATCAAGGATTCCAAGCACCTAGTGAACGATCCGCCTTAGACCAAATACCCGGGGGATGGGCAGCTATTGCGGCCGACTACGATGGTGACGGAGACAGCGACCTATATGTCACTCGAAATGCATGGGAAGGAGGCGGCCCCAACTCCCTTTATCAAAACGACGGGAAAGGACATTTTGTCGACCTGGCGAATGCATCCGGTGTGGTAGATCCTGACGATAGCTTTACTGCAGCGTGGGGCGATGTAAACGGTGACGGCTGGCTGGACATTTACGTGGCAGATGGCGTTACGGGTAGCGGGGCAGCCAACAAACTTTTTGTCGCCGATAGACAAGGAACCTTTCGCGATCAGGCCCGCCAAGTTGGGGTAGATGACAACGCCAAATCACTCGGCGTAGCATTTGGAGACTATGATCTGGATGGCGACCTTGACCTCTATGTTGCCAACGTAGCCAATCCAAACCGGCTGTATAAAAACGAGGGCTCACACTTCACCGATATAGGTCAAATTGCCGGTGTCAGCGCACCCCGAAACGGAAGCTACGTCCCCTTTTTTTTCGATAGTGACAACGACGGCGATTTGGATATTTTTGTATCTGCAATGGCTTATTATGAGGATTATATAGAGTCAGTGACAAAAGGTGAGACGGCCGTTAGGAGCAGAGCTCATCTCTACCGAAACGATGGCAGTGATTTATTTAAAGAGCGAGCCGTGGATGCGGGTTTAGCACGCTCTTTTGGCTCTATGGGAGCCGGATACGGGGATGTGGATGGCGATGGCCAGATAGACATCTACCTAGCAAACGGTGGCCCTATAATGCCACGCTTTGAACCCGATGCGCTTTTCTTACGGGACCAAGACAGATATATAGAAGTAGGAGAGCAAGCCGGCGTGGCCAATCAAGGTAAGGGGCATGGAGTCGCTTTTGCCGACTACGATCAAGACGGCGACTTGGATCTCTACGTCGGACTAGGAGGTCATTACCCTGGCGATATTTGGCCAAATAGCCTGTATGAAAATAATGGTATTCCCGGAACTATGTTGACAATCAAGCTGAACGGAGCTGCCCCCAACCCTTCTGCTATTGGGGGGCAAGTCGTATTGCATAGTGGGAGCCACGTGCAGCGTTCAGAGGTACAAAGTGGAGGAGGCTTTGGGTCGACCGATAGCTACTCTTTAGAGTTCGGGTTAGGAAAACGTACACAAGTCGATAGCTTGAAAGTCTTCTGGCCTTCGGGCAAAATGGAAAAGTATGGCCCTCTACCCGCCAACCAATCTCTTGAATTATACCAGAGCAAATAAAACTAATCCATGCGCATCATACCTCTTTATCGCTCACTACAATTTCTTCTCCTAATTTTCTCTTGCCACAACACACTAGCGGACACTATCCGATTTAGCGACCAGACGAAGACAGCAGGAATCGACTACGTTAATATCTGTGGCGGGAAGAATAAACAATACGTCTTGGAAGCTCACGGAAGCGGTGCCGCATTTTTTGATTCGGACAACGATGGAGACCTCGATTTATACATTACCAATGGTTCGACGTTTTCAACGCTAAAGGATCAATCCGGTCCTGGTAACGTATTTTACGAACAGGTTGAGACAGGCTTCTTCCGAGATATAAGCACCTCTACCAATACTGCTCATGCCGGTTGGGGCACGGGTATTGCCGTAGGCGACGTAGATAACGACGGTCTTCGGGACTTATACGTAAGTAATTACGGGGTGAACATACTCTATTACAACAGAGGTGAGAACGTCTTTTTTGACGGAACCTCTCAGGCCAAAGTTGGTGGAAATCAATTTAGTGCCAGCGCCGCATTTTTTGATTATGACAACGATGGCGATCTAGATTTATATGCAACGAATTACGTCGTTTTTGATGCCGAAAACCGACCGCGCTCTCCCAAACTTTGCACTTTCTATGGAGGCCTACAGGTCTACTGTGGTCCCAAAGGGCTTATTGGGGCACCAGATGTTCTGTATCAAAATACCGGTAACGGTACGTTTATAGACGTGACAGAGGCATCGGGCATCAGCAGTGCCAATCGCTATTATGGACTTGGCGTAGTACCGGAAGATTACAACAGGGATGGTTTTCTCGACCTTTTTGTCGCAAATGACGAAACCCCCAACGTGCTCTTTCACAACAAAGGTGACGGGACATTTAGAGATGTCGCTCTAATAGCGGGCGTCGCCTACAATGCAGACGGAGATACAGAAGCTGGCATGGGCGTAGATTTTGCAGACTACGACAATGACGGCGACCCAGACCTGTATGTGACCCACTTTTTTAGCGAAACGAATACGCTGTATAGGAACGAGGGGGGACAGCGCTTCACCGATGCCACAACAACTGCAGGATTAGCTGGACCGACCATTGACCTATTGGGTTGGGGAACGCGTTTTTTTGATTATAACAACGACGGTTTGTTCGACCTCTTTGTCGCAAACGGCCACGTATACCCTCAAGTAGACAATATCGATACGGGATCTCCCTACCGACAGCCCAATCAACTCTTTGTCAACGTGGGCGAAGGTCGCTTTAAACAAATTAAATCAGGGAGTGCACTAACGTTAGAATATGTGAGCAGAGGCTCAGCCTTTGGCGATTATGACAATGACGGCGATTGGGACGTTTTAATCGTCAATCTTGACGACAAGGCAACGCTGATGCGAAACGACGGAGGGAATAAGAATAACTGGCTTTACGTACGCCTGATAGGCTCAACGGATACATCAGATGGTGTAGGAGCTCTGATTGAAATTAACAGCGGTGCTATCAACCAATGGAGACGGGTTCATGGTTCGGGCAGCTATCTTTCTCACAGCGATCTTCGCGCCCATTTTGGACTTGGCCAAGAGCAACATGTTGAGTCTATGAAAATCACCTGGAGAACTGGATCCGTGCAGACAATTCAAGATATTCCAGCAAACTGCCTGCTAGTTGTGCATCAAGACGGCGCTCATGAGGTAGTCCATCTAAAATAAAAGATACAAATCAGCCTCTATGTATTAGCTTCTATCCAGTCTTTGGCTTTTGTAAAATTGGGATGGAGCTTTAGTATTCTCCTGAGTATATCCAAGCCTTTCTGCATACGCCCGTATTTCATGTGTAACATAGCAAGGTCATACGCAGCTTGTGGATCCCGCGGAGCCATTTCAACCGCTCTTCTGAGCGGCACCAACCTCCCTTCGTATTCCTTTAATTTTGAAAACGCGTTTAATAATTCCGTCCCCTCTTCTACGCTGCCCTGAGCCAATAGTAACTGAGCTAATCCATAGTGTGCATTTGCATTGTCAGGATCTAATAAGATCGCCTGTCTAAAATGATTCATAGCTTCAACTGGCTTATCCACCTCTTTCAGAACACCTGCAATACGAAAATGTGTCTCGCTTGCTCCCTTACGCAAACCCAATGCACGACGATAAAAGGTCAACGCCTTTTCTGGTGCCCCCTCTTGCTCATAGATCACACCCATATCATGGAAAACAGACCATCTGACTTCCCCCAGGGTCAATGCGTTTTTGAAGGCGGCTTTAGCTCTCCCATATTGACTCATCTTCATTAGGCTAGATCCCATACGCACATAAATTGGCGCTTCATCCTGTTTCACGCTTAAGGCCCGTTGGTATATCTCAACCGCTTTCCCAGGATCGTGTAGCCGATCCCATACCAAACCCCAATTAGCAAGAGCCTGTATAAAATTTGGTTTCAGCTTAACCGCTTTTTCATACTGCTGTGCCGCACTCTCATAAAGTTTCTGCTTCTGGTATAAATATGCCAAATTATAGTATACTTCTGAATAGTTAGCCCGTAATTCAATAGCCCTTTTGTAGTGCTCTTCGGCTGTCAAGAAGTCACCTATCCCTTCTTTGCAAATGGCTAATCCCACTCTCGTTTCGAAGTGACTCTTGTCTAATTGAAGGGCTTTTTCATAAAATGGCAGGGCCTCTTCGTATCTTTTAGCTGCTGCATGAACAGAGGCCATCTTTACCCATGGTTCAATTCGTTCGGGAGCAGTCTCGGCTACTCGTGCATAAACTTCTAATGCGCCGCGCTCATTACCCTGCCCCATCAAGAAATCCCCCCTTGAAAGCTTCTCGTCAATCTTCCGCATCTGTTGTTCGCTTTGCCAATTCCAATACGCGATTCCTGCGAACCCTATTAGACAAAGAGAGCAAATCCACTTTATAACTCGCTTCCGCACTTCCTCCTTACGAACCATCTCTAATTTTTGTTTTCTCTTGCTCATAGTCTTATCATGGTTCCTTACACTACGGATGCACAGCGGTCTATATTTAACTTATCAACTTGCTGAAGTGTGGGAAAAGTAGGCACTTTTTTCACCCAAACAAATTTTAACAGAGGAAATACACCATTGGTTAGGCTTAGCACATTTCCACTCGGAACCCTTTTTTTCATAGCTCTTTGTGCGGCTTGCAGTGAGACGTCCGAAAAAACACCTCCGACCGTCTCTGTCCACCCACCATCTGTCTCGACAAGAGAAATTGAACACAATTCTATTTTAGATAAAGCACAGACTTTATTGGCAGAAGGGAAGTTTCAGAAAGCCGTCACAATATGCCAGAATGGATTGGCTCTCGATTCAACTTCCGTCATACTATTGAATATCTTGGCAACTGCTTATGCCTCCGAAGGTCGATACGCACTCGCAATAGAGGCGCTAGATAAGATTCGCATCCTAGAACCAACAAAAGCCCTAACCTACTTAAACCTTGGGGGTATCTACACCAAATTAGGTCAATATGAGCAGGCAGAAAACCTCTTGCAACGAGCACTCCAACTCGCTCCAAACCAACCAGAAACTCATCGCAGACTAGGTGAAGTGTTCCTAGGCACAGATCGTTTTCATAAAGCCGCCCACCATTTCTCAGCGGCCTTAGAACTCTTCCCTCAGGCATCAACCTTAAATTACTATTTAGGTAGGGCATACGAAGGTATGGGAGAGACCCGATCTGCGCTGGAATCCTTTACTCGTGCAGCCCAATTAGACAGTGGATTTACAGAATGTTTCTATCGAATGGCACAGTTGGCACGCCGTGTGGGCCAGCATGAACTAGCCCGGTCGAGCATGATTAGATTTAAAGAGCTACAGCAAATCGGCAGCGGCGACCCAGATATTCCAAAGCAAATGAAAAAACTACGCGCATCAATACTGAATGCCCCAGAATCTCCATTACACCACGAAAAGTTAGGCTATTTTTTTGCTCAGCACGACTACGTAAACGAAGCGGAAAACCTGTATAGACTTACAAGTCAACTTCCGGGAATTGAATTGGATCGTCTGACTCGAATGGGCAAACACATGCTCCGACTAAATCGGCCAGAAACGGCTCTTTTCCTTTTTCAACAAGGGTCGAAGCAGCGGCCCCAGCATATACCAACTCTACTCAATGCAGGGGTTGCGCTAGAAATGCTCGGGAAAAATACAGAGGCACAGGCATTTTATAAACGTGTGCAAGGACTTGCCCCTCAAGATCCCAGAGGTTGGTATGCCATGGGGTTAAGCGAATTTAACGCAGGCCGATTAGAAGAGGCAGAAGTAGCTTGGGAAAAAAGTCTGCATTTAACGTCTAAGTCTTCCCCACTTCGCAGAGAAATAGGGCAACGTTTAACAGACCTATCAGCTCGCAAATAAGAGGGCAAACGCACTCTAAATAATCTAAAACACGTATGTGTTCTTTATTTCTACTATTTTTCTAAAATAAAAACTTTTTGATTGGCTTTTATTTCCCCGATTTCTTGCTTAATACCAGAAGGCCATAAGATACGGATTCTTTCAATCGAATCCCTCTGCCCTAATCCAAAAAAGAGAGCCTTCTGGCTACTAGACTGATATCCAGACCCCGATTTAACCTGTTGCATGCGCACCCATCCATTCGACTCAAGATAAACAACAGCCCCTACGGCGTCTCGATTACTCTTAGTGCCCTGCAATTCAACCTGCAGCCAATTACCGCTATTACCACCATCATTCCTCATCAGAACCGCTCGTTGCTCTGAGTTATTCATGACCAAGTCGAGATCGCCATCATCGTCATAATCGCCGTAGGCGACACCTCGCCCCACATAAGAAGCCGCAAACGCTGGACCTGCCTGCGCCGTGATTTCGCGAAAAAAACCTTTTTCATTCAGAAACAGCTGTGCCTTTTGCTCGTAAGTCACCAATTTATCATACTGCTCGATGTTATCGTGCACATGCCCATTTGCAACAAATAGATCCAGCCAGCCGTCGTTGTTAACATCGAGAAATAAAGTACCAAATCCCAAGTAGTTCAGGCTGATCTCGCCAAGCCCTGCTTGAAAACTTGCCTCTGTAAAAACCATCCCATCGTTTCGGTAGAGGGCATTGTTTTCCAACTGATAGTTTGTCACGATCAAATCGAGATCTCCATCCGCATCATAATCGCCCGTATCGACTCCCATACCCGCCTGAGAAGCCCCATCAGCGCTTAAAGCCATACCGGAAATTAACCCTGTTTCGTCAAACTTCCCATCCCCTATATTTTCGTAAAGAAAGTTGGGTTCCATATCATTGGCAACATACACGTCTTGATCACCGTCTCCATCGTAATCCCAGCATACTACTCCGAGTCCGTTCCCTCTGCTACCTATTCCCGACTCTTTTCCTACCTCGGTAAATGTCCCATCTCCCTCGTTTCTAAACAGCCAGTCAGGAGTGGGATTGTGTTGCCTTGGATCACAATAGAAACGTAAGTCCAACGCCTCATGGCCACACCACTTGTGCGTCTCCAGCGTGAAGTCTACATAGTTGACTACAAATAAATCTAGATCACCATCATTGTCGTAGTCAAAAAACGCGGCACTACTCCCCCAGGCATCATTGCTCAACTTCGATGCCTTAGTCTGATCGGTAAAGGCGGATCCTTCGTTTCTATACAACATATCCGGACCCCAATTTGTCAGATATAAATCAGCATCTCCGTCAGAATCATAGTCTGCTGCGACCACACCCATCCCATAGGCATCTCCTGCTGAATTAGTCTTGCTTGTTACATCAACAAAAAGCCCTCCTTCATTACGGTAAAGTGCATTCTTCCAAGGACCTCGACCTGTAATTAAATCTCCGCTATTAACCAAATAAAGATCCTGATCTCCATCCCCATCATAGTCAAAAAAGGCTGCACCGGATCCATCCGTCTCAGGCAATCGCTTTTCATCACTGATTCCACTGTGGTGTATGAAGTTGATACCAACTGCCCTTGTCACATCTACAAACTGTATACCAACTCCGTGCACACTTGAAACTTGGATACCCATAAGAAAAAGATAGAAAAAAGAGACTTTCCACCCTGAATTTTGTCTCATTACACTATATACAGACAACAATATTCGCTTCATTAGATTCCTTAGAAACTTTTCACACAGCAAAACGTCCGATACGAATGATAACTAAATAAAATTACGTGGTAGTGTCTTTTTTGCAAAAACGTCTTCCCACTAACGCCACATTATCCTGTTTGCGCCTCTACAAGGACCGTGTTACTTTTGGGAAACCATTCACTACTACAAGCTTATTGAGGTCTCAAATTGAACGTCATTATCGCAGCCATTGCCGGCGGAATTGTGCTGATTTGGGCCGGAGTTTTTGGCTTACTCCGCATCGCAGATATCTTGGAACGCAAGCACGTCTTTTTGCTAGGTATCTATGCAACACTGGTTGCTGGCAGCGTTATGGGACTCGTTCTCTACACAAACCACGAGCGGCAAAAAGAGCACCGACAAGAGCTCAATAACCAAATGGAGGAGTTTTCGTCGCGACTTAATGCGCTCAGCGCTCGCCTTGCGGCGCAGTTGGAAGAAAAAGCGAACTTGACTCAATCAGAATTCGAAGTCCGCCGAGACCTGCAGAACGAACGCACCAACCATGATCTTACCCAACAAGACTTAGACGAACAGCGCCAGTTAAATGGAGCGCTCCAATCCAAATTAGACGCAGAGCGCAAAGCACGTTTATCTTACCAGCAGCGCATTAATAACTCGCTAGAAAATCGCTTTTCCAAAGAAGACGAACGCTATCGCGAGTTGACGGAAGCACACCGCCACTCACGACAAACCGTTCAAAAACAGCTCAGTTCGGTGCAAGAAGACATCAGCAAGCTAAATACGACCACCTCTGCGCTAGCAACGAAGCAAAACACGCTACTTGGAAAAGTGAATACCACGCGCGAAATACAGGATTTAACAGCGCAGAAAATTGACGCTTTAGCTAGAAACCAGGCCTCTCTTTACGACGACCTAACCAAAACGATGGCAGAAGTTGATAGCCTATATGCTAAAGAGTTTAAATAACCCTAAAGGAGCTCACATGCTACGTCGCCTTGCCCTTCTTTGCACCGGCCTCTCTATTGCTTCATGCGCCAATGAAGAACAGGAGCAGATGCTGGCGCAGCTTCAGACTGATCTGACTTCAGCTACCGCCGCCATCGACTCACTCACTTATACGCTGGATGACTCCAACCTGCTTCTCGATGCACTCCGTGCCAAGGCTGACAGTGCTCAGAGCGTAAACGAGAAATTGATTCGCGATGTACAAGGGCTCAATAAATCCTTGCGTGAGTTCCGCAATTTAGCCGAACAGAGGAAAGTCCAAAACGACCGTCTGCAAGCAGAGATCCGCCGTATGAAAGAAGACAAGCAGGCCGATAGCCGCGCCATTGCCGGCCTGCGCGGTCAGGCGGACAGTCTCAACTCAGTCCTGCTTGAAGCGCACACCTCCATTCGCCGTCAGAGCGATCATATACGACAGCTAGAAATCAATTTAGCTCAAACACAAGACCAAGTCTCGACTCTTAAAGCTGCGCAGCGTTCGGTGCGCCTCTACGCGGCAGGGGAAAAGTTTTTGGAGGAGAATGGGTATCTCGACACTAGCCGCCCCTTTGGCCGGGCCTTCCGCAAGCAGTATAAGCTCGTAAAGAAAGTAGATCCGGAAGATCCTGCCGTCGTTTTGGCTCCCGTCGGCACTGATATTGAAATTGAGGGTAAGATTAAGGTACTAGTCGATCGCTACGGCACGCTTAAGAAAGGCGACGACTATACCCAGTCGACGACCGACGGACAGACCACCATTACGTTCCTAAATGAATTGATTACAGGCACCGATATACTCGCCGTAATGGAAAACTAAACTTACTACCTGACAAGAAGGGCCCACTGATCACTATCGGTGGGCCCTTCTTGTCTAATTACCACGTATGTACGTATACGGCTGTTCGCACTTTTTGGTCTGCTTGATCAGTAGAAAGCAGCGAGTCTGCATACGAAGCGTGACGCACAAGAAGATCGCGACTCCCCCCCTTCAGAAACAGATGTAAATCTGTTTCTGGATCCCGAACCATTCCTTCGACCAAACGCACAAAACCTCTTTCACTTAGGGGCTGCTCCACGGTATACCCATCTTCCGAAAAACCAACGCCTTCACGCGTATAGAGAAGAACAATATCATTGGGCTTGGGATCGTGTCGATGCACTCGCCAAACGGGTTGCGTCGCATTGAGTATCATGATGCCCAAGCATAGCATGAGCATCATGATGCCCAAAAAGAGCTCCTTACTTATATCGTGCTCTTCAACCTCTTCCTCCCACCGCTTCAAGAGTCGGCTCACAGCTACCGATCCTCCCGCATCCTACGCCACGCAATTTCAATCGTGGCAACTCTCTGCAGCATATAATCAACGGTTTTACGCAAGGGTAGATAGGACATGAGAGCCACCAAAGTCGTCTTGAAAGCCAACGCTAACCCCTCAGCCATAGATGATAACACTTTAAAGGTCTCAGAGGCCTCGTCTATTTGCCCTAATTCCTGTGCCATGAGCAATATACCACACACCGTTCCTAGATACCCGTACAGCGGTATCCGCGCCATATCTCGACGGGCATTGAGTAATGGTTCCGCAAAAAAGCCAATAAAGTGGTCCAAGGCTTCTTCATCCTTAGACTTCAAGTCAATATAGTGCCGGTTTTCTTCACTCTTTCTATTCAACACCTCCAACCGGTATGCGCTCAGAGAGGATCCCTTAAAAAACCCTTCAGCCACTGCTTTTTCTTCTCTGTAGAGATGTAGTGCCATATGTATGAGTGTTAGTAAGTGACCACTGACGGAAAGGGCTATAAGGACATAAGACAGCCGCCCTACCCACGTTATAAAATCGACTCGCTGATTAAGAGATAAATAATAGGCTGCCATCGCCCCTATAACGATACCGGCAACTCCTCCTAACCCTCCTGCGATATAGCGCAAATGGTCTACGCGCACGCCATATTCCCTATCTCTCCGATGCAACCTACGGGCGCGCACCATATGGCCTAGACTGCCACTTACAGCACCGGCAACTACAAACAATATCCCTAAAACTACGAGTAATGCACTCACTGTCTCCACACCTCATCTGAATACAACTGCCACCAACTGCGTCCTAAAACGACCGCATAGGTAACGAGCCCAAACAGCACAGTCCATTGCCACCAAAACGATATGTTTTGGTTCGGATCAAGGCCAACCGAGACAGGCAGGACTGCCAACTCTCTGGCGGCTTTCCCCCGTTCGGGTGGAGGAAGGTAGTCTTTTCTTCGGCTACCTTTTTCTTCTGTCTCACCAACCTCCAACGGTTGCCTCGCAGTCACTGCTTCAACTCCTTTTAACGGGCGCGGCGGTCGAAATATTAACATTTGCTCCTCAAGAGGCATTCGATCTACCCATTTTTGCAACACCTCATATTTTAATTGATTTTCGCTTTCTGCCAACCGGCCAGCTCTCCCTAGAGAAAAAGCCAACCGATTAGTCACATAACCATTATACCGAGGGAAATCGCTTTGGTAAGAGGACTCATTCAGCGCCTTCTTTAATTCTTTTTGGCGCGCTTGCAGTCCAACGATCCGGCTTATCACTTGATGCGTGTGCATAGGCTGCATACGCAGTTGATCCCATTCAACGGGACGGCGTTGGCCTGCATCTCCAATAGAATCCGCTGAGAACTCAGCTTCCAGCCACACTTCGCCGTAAAGACCATCTCCCCATATTACATATGCACCGGGTATATCAGGTAGATCATTTGAGTAGAAGCGAACTTCAGCCAGAGCGTTTTCATCAGTGCGCCAAGGGCCCTCGTCCGTAACCAACACTGGACGAAGACGGCCTTGTTCATCCCGTACATAGAGTCCTGCCATAAAACCGCTCTCAACCCCATCCGTATCCCAACAGTGCGCCTGAATTACATTTTGCTCCCTCAAGTAGAGCTTGGGTACTTCAACTTGCACGGGAGTCAGTCGCGTCTGAGCAACACGGTAGCCATTGATAAACACCTCTGCTTCATCATCCGCCCAGAAAATGAGAATGATGGATACCTCTTCGGGCATCGTAGGTCGATGGCGATCTAGTTCGTTCCAATCCCCTGTACCCTCCACGCGCATAAGTGTATCTATTGCAGCAACAACCTCATTGTATTCCTGACGCCATTCTAAGGGCGTTTTTGCTATACTTACTTGGCTACCAAACAGCAAGGCAATAAGGACGAACTGCCTAATCAAAACACCTCGTTATCTAAACGCTGACTTAATTCGAGCCTCAATTTGTCAAGCGCTGCCACTTCCTCTTGCAATTTACTAACTTCTGCAAAGTCGTTTGAAACATCTGCTTTTAACCTAAGCCGAGTAGCTTCACGTTCTAACCCCTCAATTACAAATCGGGCCCCAACCGGCATTTTCAATGTCATATAATTACTAAAAAGCGTCTTGAAATCGTTTAAATCCGGCTGGTAAAAATCGACTTTTAGCTGCAGCTGGTGCGTCTTTTCAAGCATATCGACGTCGGTTGAAACGACGCTTTCTCTCTTGTATGTAAAGAAAGGATGAGCTTCCGGTGGAAGTGAGCCAACTTCGCGCATTTCACCACGCATTTGACCTGCAAGGTTCGCCCATTTCTCGGCGTCTTTCAGATAGGTTGCGCGCGCATTAGAAGCTACCGTCGTAGCAATAACCTCCATTTTTGCAGCTCTACGATCGGCACGGACAATAATGCCGCTCATCCCCTGCTGGTCAGCTAAAAAGCGAAACAGGCGAAAGAGTTCTAGATATTTGTCTTGACTGCGCGTATAAAAATCTATTTGTGCTTGCTGATCAAGGGCTCGGTTGCGAATTTCTCCGAGCATACTTTCCAACAGCGGATCCCAAAAACGCTCCGTTAAATCGGGCATGGTAGTTGTCGCCCGCTCTAGCGCATCTCGTGCAGACTCTGGTTTTTTCTGATAAAAATAAGAACGGGCCAAATACACCCAGATTTCAGCTTTAAAAGAGTATCGCTTGAGGGATTCCAGAAAGCGTTCTGCGGCTTCTGCATAATTTCCGCTGTAGTAGCTTAACCTTTTATCAACACCAAAGGGCACGCCTACGCCGCTGTCTATATAATCAGCCTCAACAAAGCGAGACGATTCAGGTATTTTGAGTCGCTCGTTAAGAAAATCGATGGTAGGCTTACGCGGCTGGGCTTCAACGGGATCCAGCTGAACAAGTCCCACGCCAAAGAGCACCATTATCACCCACAGAACCATAGTCAAATCATATATTGGACTTGGATTGCCCGCCGTCAACATTAATACTGGCACCTGTTACCCAGCTACCGCGCTCTGACACGAGAAATGCAACCACGTCTGCTACTTCTTCTGGGTGACCAAAGCGGCCAAAAGGCAAATTCGCTTCGATAAACGATTGAATTTGCTCCGGGTTTTCCTTTTGTCTGCGCTCCCAACTGCCGCCAGGAAAAATAATAGAACCTGGGGCTACTGAATTTACGCGTATATTTTTGGAAGCCCCTTCAATAGCCAAATTAGACGACATGCTAATCATGGCAGATTTAGCCGCATTATAAGAGATAGGTCCTCCTGTTTCTCGGCCAAAAATTGAGGAGATATTGACGATGCTTCCTCCACCACGCTCTTCCATTTTTGGGAACGCTGCGCGACTAACGCGAACAGCGGACATGAAACTCAAGTTTAATACGTGGTTCCACTCATCGTCTGTTATTTCTGCAAAAGGCGTCCAGACCGAGCCTCCCACGTTGTTCACCAAAATATCTACACCCCCAAAACGCGAGACCGCTGCACCAATAAGCGCCTCAGCGCCCTCTGTTGCCGTAACGTCTAACGTAATCGCTTCTACTTCTGCGCCGACTTCGCGCATCTCTGCAGCCGCTTTTTCTAACCCATCGGCGTTCCGTGCACAAATGCAGAGATGCACACCCTCTGAAGCCAGCGATAGAGCAATAGATCTTCCAATACCCCGACTGGCACCGCTCACCACAGCAACCTTACCACTTAAACCTAAATCCATTTCAAGCTCCTTGTATTTCGTATAGCAAAATTTTAAGTAGGGAGATACCGGGCTCCATGGAGAGAAAAGCCGGCAAAGATCCCTTTAGAAAAGTGAAAAGATAAACAGCCCATAGCCAAGCAAGAGGATGCCCCCCTCTAGTCTGCTGACCACAAGGCCAGTTTTCATAAACGGGAAAAGTACTAAACTGAAAGCGAGCATAATTGGCAGCTCAAAATAGAACAGTTGTCGATCTACGCTCAGCGGAGAAACAATCGATACCAATCCTACTACAG
>CAXGPR010000056.1:0-25625 GCA_964011675.1 uncultured bacterium | reverse complement strand
GCAGCGTCAGCGAAGGACTATTTCGCGAAGATCTCTACTATCGACTCAACGTCGTCCCCATTGATATTCCACCTCTTCGTCAACGTCAAGAAGACATCCCCGTACTGGTCGAGACTTTTTTAGATGAAGCATGCCGAGCACAAGACCAGCCACACAAACAACTCAGTAGCGAAGCCATGAGCTGTCTATTGGCACATGCCTGGCCTGGCAACGTGCGAGAGTTGCGTAATATCATCCAACGCCTCGTAGTAACGTCGCAAGGACGCACGGTCCATCCCGAGCATCTCCCTGCACATCTATCCGAGATCGGCAATGAAGCACCGAGTTACTTTAGCGTGCGACTTGGGTCGACCGCAGCCGACGTGGAGGCCGAATTGATTCGCCAGACGTTCCAGCGCCTTACGGCAAACCGACGCCAAGCAGCCGAGATCCTCGGCATGAGTGTCCGCGCGCTGCAGTATAAAATTAAGCACTATAATATCAACTGACCTAAAATGGTGCAATTTTTGCATCGTCAGACCTCCGATCTATCACCGCATCGCATTACTCCTCTAAATAACTTCACATAAGTTTAAATTTAACAATGCTTTAACGAACATAGAAATTGACTGGCATTACTTTTGCCATGCCTGCTTAGTTGATAGCGCGCACCGTTGTTGTCTCTGCCTGCTACCAACTAACAAGAATTAATAAAAACAACCAGTAAAAGCATGTTGTAAATATATTCAACCGCTGCTGCTCAGTTCAACAAAGCAGCCCAGCCGTTGAATAGGTGCAATTTGTGCACTTTGCCTCTCTGCGAAAAAGGCTTGTTTTGACGACTTTCGACACTGTCGCATCCTTAAACCGTGCAAAAATTGCACCTGACTTTACGCTCGATGACATCGCCGACATAGACCTCTTGCTCCCTCGACTCACGTCTACGAGTAAGATTGGTGCGATAAAGGAACTCGTTGACTTGTTGCACGAGCGCCAAGTCGTAACGGACCGGCTTAGATTTCTCCAAGCCGTCCTTGAGCGAGAGCAGTTACAGAGCACCGTTCTCAATAATGAGGTCGCACTCCCCCACGCACGTGGTAGCTGCGTAGATTCTTTGGGGCTAGCCATGGGTATCGCACCGGCCCCCATAGACTTTCCCTCCGGAGACGAATGCAGCGCCGTGCGCTTAATTTGCCTTATTGCCGTACCTGCTCATGCACCTGATTTGTATTTGAACCTGCTGGGTATGCTCGCGCGTACTCTCAACTCCAACCAGCGCAGACTGGATTTTCTGAAGGCCGAATCGGCCGAACAGATGCAGCAACTGCTGCTGGAATCAGCCTAATAAGACGCCTATTCACCCTTTTCCGAAGGATATACCATGGCCTACACCATTCAGGAAATCCTCAGCGACGAAGAGACGACGCTGCGCCTATACTTCGACGATATTGCCGACTCGCGTCCTCTGAGCCGCGAGCGGGAAGTTGAACTAGCTGCCCGAATTCAAGAGGGCGACATGGTAGCTCGGGATGAACTGGTAAATGCCAACCTCCGCTTCGTTATTGACGTGGCCAAGAACTATCAAAACCGCGGACTTTCGCTGTCGGATCTAATCAGTGCGGGCAACGTCGGATTGCTAACTGCAGCCGAACGCTTTGATGGCACCAAAGGATATAAGTTCATTTCGTATGCCGTCTGGTGGATCAAGCAGTCTATCCTACAGTCCATTGCCGAGCACGCGCGCACTGTGCGGTTACCGCTTAACAAACTCAGCCTTCTAAAGGACATCTCTAAAGCCTCGCGCAAACTGGGCCAGGGCCGAGAGGGTGAACCAGCCATTGAGGAAATCGCCCGCGAATTAGACATGCCAGAACAGGAAATCCTCGACACCATGATGAGCGCAAGATCTGTTCGCTCTTTAGATGAGTCATTTGAAGAAGATGACGAGCGCAACCTGCTCAACATCTTGTCTGACGACAATCAAGCCACACCCGACAGCCACGTGTTGGAAACCTCTGCTCGCGCCCAGTTGGAAGAAGTACTCGAAAACTTAGACGAGCGCGAATTACGCATCATCCGACTCTACTTCGGACTCGACGGCAGCGAGTCTCTTACACTCGAACAGATTGGTGGGCTGATGGGCCTAACCCGTGAACGTGTGCGCCAACTCAAGGAGCGGGCCTTGGGTAAATTGCGTCATCCAGCCCGATATCAGGCTCTTCTCGCTCTTGTGGACGAAACCGAAGTATACTGATCGCACGCTTCTTTTGTATCAAAAAATGAAGACGCTGGACCCTTTTTTTAAGAGGTCCGGCGTCTTCATTTTTTAGACGCAGGCCGGGGCAAAGAGATGCGATCTCTCAGAAAAACTACCGGTTGTCATTTCTATTCCTAAGTTAAAGGGCCCGATCAGACCAGCGACCCAACTGGAGACTGCATCATTGAACGCACTGGCGGGTAAAAGAGCGACGCGCGGTATTTGTATTTACTGCGGAGCTCGACCAGGAACAGACCCGATCTACGCAGAGGCCGCACTCGCTCTGGGAACCGCGCTAGCCCAAAGCGGACACGCCCTGATTTACGGAGGTGGAGAAGTCGGCATGATGGGCGCGCTGGCCAATGCCGCACTCGCGGCGGGAGGGTATGTAGTCGGCATCATTCCACGGGCCATGGTCGAACGAGAATGGGCTCACTCCGGCCTGAGTGAATTGATCGTAGTTGATACTATGCACGAGCGCAAGGCAGCCATGGCCAAGCGCGCTCAATGCTACGTTGCATTACCCGGAGGGTTCGGTACGTTAGAGGAGCTGTCGGAATCCCTCTCTTGGGCTCAGCTAGGCTTCCACGCCCAGCCGCTTTTTCTGCTCAATATGCGCGGCTATTTCAACCCACTGCTTTCGTTTATCAATCACAGCATAAATCAAGGGTTCGCATCGAAGTCCGATCGAAACCTTTTACATACAGTTGCCGATGTCAACGCACTGCGGATCCATCCGCTCTTTCCCTCTCCGACTCAAACATAAGTCTCATCTTCTCCGGAGCGCGGCACGCGTAGCAGCTTGCGCTCCTCAAGCTCTTTAGCGAGACGGGCTATGCGATCTTGCGCCGCATGAACATCTTCCAAGCGCGTGGGCATCATGGCTTCTATATCTTCCGCAAGGCGCGCCCGGCGCCGTTGGCTCATGGCTCCAAAAAAGGCGTCTCGTAACTGTTTGTCAGCAGCGCGCAGCGCTAAGCGCACATCGTCCCCCTCTGCGTGTGCTAACAAAACCCGCATATCCGCAGCGGGAAGCCGGGTTAGGTCGGTAAAGACCAGCATACGACGACGGACCGACTCGGCTATCTCTGGATCCTGATTTTCCATTCGCTCTAAAACGCCCTTTTCCAGCATACTACCCCCCGCGTTGAGAATAGCTGCCAAGGCCTCTGATCCCTCGACCGATAGCCCCCCGTCCGAGGTACCCTGTAGGGCTTCGTTCAGGCCACTCTCAACTTCTTCAATTACGGCTGGATCCACTGGCCCCAAGGTAGCGATACGGTGGACAACTTCAGATTGGAGCTCCGCAGAAAAGTGCACTAAGATAGAAGCCGCATGTGCAGCTTCTAACTGAGAGAGAATTAGGGCGATAGTCTGCGGATGCTCTATCGCCATACGCGGTGCCGCTATAGCTGGATCGATTTCACGTAGTCGAGTAAAACCCGATGTCTCTCCCCTGACCGCACGCTCAATCATAGTCTCTGCCCGTTCCACACCAAGCGCCCGCATCAAAACCTGATGTGCGTAATCGATTCCCCCGCTCGGCGACGCTTCGCCTTTGAGTACGTCTTCGAACTCAACTAGGACGCGATTTTTAACATCTTTCGGCACCCCTTTAAGCTCCACGAGTGCACGCGTGAGTTCGGTTGCTTCATTATCGTCTAACTGCCGCATCAACTCCGCGGCCAGATCATCACCTAGAGCAACTATCAAAATCGCTATTTTCTGCCAATGAGGCAGTGTAGATAGCAAATGTTCTTTGTCTATCTCATCCACTCTCTCACCTACGATTCTTCTTGTAACTTGCGCAGTTCGTCACGTAGTAACGCCGCCCGTTCAAAATCTTCGCGGGCAACAGCTTCTTCCTGTAGACGTTGAAGCTGCTCTATACGGCTCAGTGGTCGCAGTTCCTCTACTTCGCGCCGTAGCTCACTGAGCGCCTCTTCGGAACGTTCCATTTCAGCGTGGAATTCTTCTGCCTCCACAGCTGGGCAGGCATTTATTCGATCGCGCGTCTCATCAACTATAGCGAGCGCCCGATCATAAGCCTCTTCCGCGCAGGCAATCATGGCCCGCGCAGTACCGTTGATACGCAAAATATAGGGCCACCATTTTTCTAAATTCAGCCGATCGTCCTCTTGCGCCGCATATCGATTAACAAAGCGAAAAAGATTCATATTGCGCTCCGTGTCACGAATAACCCGCTCATAATCTTTAAGCTGCAACAGAAAAACGTATCGCTCGTAAAGTCGAGCCCCCTCTTCAAATAGCTCTTTACAGTCTGACGGTTCGAGAGTGAATCCTTTGTCATCAGCATTGTGCTGATATCGGTGGCGCTCTAGTCTTTCGCGAAAATGATCTAGGGCAAAAGCGTTACCATACGGCTTACGTCCATCCGGTCGTCCATCCAAATCGAGTTGCAGAATGCCCTGAAAGGCACCTTGGTCGATACGCACCTGTATTTTCTCGACTCCGTCTTCACCTTCAATTCTGCGTACATTAGCTTCTGGATCAAATATCCACGCCTGCAGGAGATCTGTTATATCTTTTTTCACCCTTTCCTCCTTCATCCAGATACGTTATGCACCGCATCTAGTTGGTGCTTATGATACCTTTACCCCTTATTTATGTCAACAAAACTTAAACTTTTCTACTGAACGGGGGTGACCTTTTTAACCTACGAGTATTCTATTGAATCGTAAGTCTCGTCCCTTACAAAAAAATGGACAGTAGAGACAATTTTGTGTTTATTAAGCATGCATATACAACACAATTGTTACAAAGGCCCCTATGAGCACGCAACCTAACACAACATCCAATGCCCGCCAGCATATGTCCGCTCTTCACCAGATTGGCTATATTCTTGGCGAGATCAACGACTTTGAAGACGCGCTGAACCGAATTTTGAAGACCGTATGCGAAGGGCTCAACATGAGCTTAGCTACGTTGAGCTTGCTACACGAAGAAACCGATCAAGTCACAATCGACGTAGCATACGGCCTTTCCAAAAGCGAAATGAAACGGGGACGCTACAAAGTTGGCGAAGGTATTACTGGCAAAGTCGTCGAATCAGGTAAACCCGTTATCGTGCCGCGCATCAGCAGCGAACCCCTTTTCCTAAATCGGACTGGAGCTCGCGTTAATAAGAATGAGCAGACCTCTTTTATCTGCGTGCCCATCACCCTATCGCAAAAAGTCGTCGGCACGATCAGCGTCGACACGCCCTATGAGAGCGACCTCACCCTACAGGAAACTGTTCAGTTGCTCACAATTATATCCGTCATGATTGGCCAATCCGTAGCCGCTCGCAAGCGCGCACGTGACCAACAAATGGAGCTGGTCGATGAAAATCAGCGACTAAAACAGGAATTACGCGACCGCTTTCAGCCCGCCAACTTAATTGGTAATTCACGTCCCATGCAGGAGATAGGCGAACTTGTGTGTCAAGTTGCCCCCAGCGACGCAACCGTCATGCTGCGAGGAGAGAGCGGGACCGGCAAAGAACTCATAGCAGACGCCTTGCATTACAACAGTAAACGCGCCAACAACAACTTTGTGAAAGTCCACGTAGCAGCTCTACCGGAAACTCTGATAGAAAGCGAACTATTTGGCTATGAAAAGGGAGCATTTACCGGTGCATCGAGTAGTAAAGAAGGCCGGTTCGAGCGAGCAGACGGCGGCACGATATTTTTGGACGAAATTGGCGAATTAAGCCCCACTGTGCAGGTCAAGCTCTTACGAGTCTTGCAAAATCGCGAAATTGAGCGCTTAGGCGGCGACGTACCCATTCCCATCAACGTGCGCATCGTTGCAGCAACGCACGTCAACCTCGAAGAAGCCGTTTCAGAAGGCAAGTTCCGAGAAGACCTTTTTTATAGGTTAAATGTGTTTCCGATCTTTGTCCCGCCGCTACGCGAGCGCAAGCCGGACATACTCTTGCTCGCAGACCATTTCCTGGAAAAATATGGCCGACAGCACAACGCCGAGATGCGCCGAATTTCCACTCCTGCCATAGATATGATGATGAGCTACCACTGGCCAGGCAATGTGCGCGAGTTGGAAAACTGCATTGAGCGCGCCGTCATACTCAGCACGGATGGAGTCGTACACGGCCATCACATGCCTCCCTCTTTACAAACAGCCGATGCAACCAATACCCCCGTCTCGGGCTCGTTTGAGGCACTAGTTAATTCATACGAACGCGAAATCCTGATCGAGGCACTCAAAAATGCTAAGGGTAATATGGCTAAGGCTGCACGCGTTCTGGGCACGACCACGCGCATCCTATCCTACCGCATACAAAAACTGCGTATTGAACCCAAACAATTCAAAAAAATGACATAATCGTCGCTTTACGCGCTTACATAATCACATTTATGTAGCTTCTAGCTCGCACAGAAGCTACACACTCAACTGGTGTAAGAGAAGTCTGACGATGCACTTACACACATAAATTCCCTTAGAAATCCCTCTGGCACATGGCTTGCTAAACTCTTGATGAGACGTTAGCGCGCTATCTCAATTCGCATCCCACCGAAGGCCGCTTTCTTTAGCGCAACCCCGCTAAGCGCGTCACAGGGGGGAGATTAGGTTCAACGCACCGCCAAGGGAAGGATTTTATGTCCAATCTCCACAAGATAGTACTCGCGATTCCAGCACTACTGATACTTGTTGGTTACACTCCAGCAAGCGCTGATAACCATCCTCTTGCAGAATTCCAAGCTTCGCCAGGCTATGCGGAGTTCGTGGTCAACAATTTGTGGATCTGCATTTCTGCAGCTCTCGTCTTCATCATGCACCTTGGTTTCGCCACACTGGAAACCGGCTTAACCCGACAGAAAAACACCGTAAACATCATCTTCAAGAACCTTTTCATCATTTCCATCGGTATAGTCTCCTATGCGCTCACCGGTTTCAACACGATGTACCCGGGAGACTTCAACGGCTTTCTGTCCATAATGGGGCCAATTGGCTTCACCGACGTCGTTGCCAACCTGTCGAGTGCATACAATCCTGGTTATACCTACTGGGGTGATTTCATATTTCAGGCTATGTTTGCCGCCACGGCAGCAACTATCGTTTCTGGTGCTGTTGCTGAGCGCGTAAAGCTTTCTGGCTTCATGCTTTATGCCGCGATACTCGTAGCTTTTGCCTACCCCATTGCTGGTTCGTGGAAATGGGGCGGCGGCTGGCTCGAAGGCATGGGTTTTTACGATTTCGCTGGTTCATCCATCGTGCACGCCTTTGGAGGTTTTGCAGCGTTGGCCGCAGTTATCATATTGGGACCTCGCAGTGGTAAGTATGTAGATGGAGGAATAAGGCCTATCCTCGGACACAGTATGCCCTTAGCTACAATCGGTGTCTTCCTACTGTGGCTGGGTTGGTTTGGTTTTAACGGTGGTTCAGTTCTAAGCGCTCAACCCGATCTAGTGTCTGTTGTATTCGTGACGACGAGTTTAGCCGCGGCCGTTGGCTGTCTCGCAGCTATGATTACGTCTCAGTTGTTCCTTAAGAAGCCTGACGTAACCATGGCGCTAAATGGCATACTCGCCGGTTTAGTCGGCATCACGGCCAGCGCCGATATTATGACTTGGGTAGACGCTATGATCATTGGCGCTATTGCCGGTATCATCGTCGTGCTGTCCATTGTCATCATCGATCGCATCAAGATAGACGACCCTGTTGGCGCCATTTCCGTACACGGAGTTTGCGGCATCTGGGGAACAATTGCTGTTGGCATCTTCAGTAGTGATTACTCTTTCAGCACTCAGTTAATCGGTACCTTGTCCTACGCTTTATTCGCCTTTGTTGTATCGCTCATCTTGGCCTTACTCGCCAAAGTAACCTTCGGCTTCCGCGTCGGTGAAGACGAAGAAAACGAAGGACTAGACCTGAGCGAACACGGTCAGCCAGCCTACGCTGACTTCCAGAACCTCAACAACTAAGCGCATTTGAGACAAGGAGAAATAGTTATGTTTAAGATAGAAGCGTACTTGCGCCCTTCCGCACTGGAAGGCGTGCAGAAAGCCTTAGGGGAAATCGGCATCGTCGGTATGTCGGTCACTGAAATCCGCGGCTTTGGTCGCCAGCGCGGCCATCGCGAAGTCTACCGAGGCGCTGAGTATCGTATTGACTTCGTGCCTAAGATTAAAGTCGAAGTCGTAGTGAAAGACGACGACAAAGACGGTGCGATCAACGCCATAGTCGAAGCGTCCAAATCGGGCAAAGTGGGAGACGGTAAGGTCTTCTCTTCGCCCATACAAGACGCGGTGCGCATACGAACTGGTGAGACAGGGGAAAGTGCCCTCTGATTCACCACATAGATCGGCGCGGCAAGACCACCCTCCCCTTGCCGCGCCGATCGTTACCGCTACTCATTTTTCATCTCTGTAGTTATATTCGGTGTATCACAATCGTTGCCCCAAAAGGGCGTTTTACATACCGAACCCTCCAAGGAGAGAGTTACGATGAAGAAGTTTTTACTTTCCGCAGTTCTATTTAGCATGGGACTAACTGCAATCCCCGCTACAGCTGGTGGACATGATTCCGGTTTAAGCATTGGTGCAGACGTAGTCAGCCGCTATGTTTGGCGCGGCAGCGATGCAGGCGATGGAGCATCCGTACAACCGGGAATAGCCTATAGCACTGACAGCTTTGAAATTGGTGCCTGGTCGAACTATGGACTCACCGCAAACGGTGCAAATGAAAACGATTTATATGTGAGTTTTAGCGCTGGTCCCGTAGCCGTGACCGTCACCGATTATTATTTCGGTGGTGATTTCTTCTCATTCGATACCGATGGGAATCACATAATCGAAGTCATGGGTGCTTTTGATGCAGGCAGTATAAGTATTGCAGCTGGCATCAACGTTCTCAATGACCCAGAGAACTCGCTTTGGGTAGAAGCTGGTATGGGCTTAGGCCAGTTAGGTGATGCCGATGTAGGTCTGAGCGTAGGTTTAGGTAATGGAATGTACACATCAGATACAGACCCGATGGTCGCGGCTGTTGGTTTGAACGTCAGCCATGGCGATTACTTTGCCTCTTACATCCTCAACCCTGATAAGAAAAATACATTTTTGACGTTCGGTCGCAGCTTCTAGTAATATTAACCGGACTAGATTCTCCCAATATTTATAGTAACGGTGGGTAGTGGAGAATCCTTCCGGATCGCGCGCGGCGCACTGCGGGGAGTGCGTCGCGCGCACTAAATATCCCACCTCTTTCCCGCACCGCATTCGACGCCGCTCGGCTGTCAGCTCAAGCGCTCATCACAGCGGGCTTGCCCCCCGTTCCCGACGCTTTAAGGTGATAATCGAGCGGCGTTTTTTTATGCTTTCTCATCGACCAACTCACCCACGTATTGCAGCCTATATTGGATTCACTATATTCAAAAATTCTTGGTATAGACATCTTCTACAGAGCAGAGATACGTGGCAAAACTCATTATTGGTAGTCGGGGCAGTCAGCTGGCGCTTACACAAACGCGTCACATGCACGACCAACTGTGCGCCATACACGCAGATCTCGAAGTAGAAATAGAAATTATTCGCACAACAGGTGACGAGAATCGCGCACCCTTACGCAGTTTCGGGGGCCAAGGTGTCTTTACTAAAGAGCTAGAAAACGCGCTGCTCGAGGGCCGAGTCGACTTAGCCGTTCACAGTCTTAAAGACTTACCGACTCAATTTCATACAGACTTAGATATCGTAGCCACGCCACCGCGTGAAGACGTCCGTGATGCCCTTGTTTCCGGCGCTTCACACCCCACGCTCAGCACCTTACCCGAAGGCGCACTCGTCGGCACGGGCAGTCCGCGTCGACAGACCCAACTACGCGCCCTGCGCCCCGATTTACAGCTCACTGAAATACGCGGCAATCTCAACACGCGCATAGATAAGGTGACCCAAGGGGAACTCTCGGCCATCGTGCTTGCCGCAGCCGGTCTACATCGTCTGGGATGGAAGCATCATATCAGCGCGTATCTGTCCACAGAGCAGATGCTACCTGCAGCCGGTCAGGCGGCTCTTGGCCTGCAAATGCGAGGAGACCATCCGCTCAGAGAGCACGTCGCCGCCCTGAACGATGCCGACACCCGCCAAGCCGTGCGCGCCGAACGCAGCCTGCTCCGAAACCTGCGTGGCGGCTGTCATGCCCCAGTCGCCGCTTGGGGACGGGTTGAAGATGAACAGCTCGTATTGGATGGCCGCGTGGGCCACTCCAGCGGAACTCCCCTGTTGCACGCTCAGCTCAAGGGTGCGATAGACGAAAGCGAAGCGCTTGGCATTGCTCTCGCAGAAAACCTGCGCGCACTGGGCGCAGATCAGATTATTGAAAGTATGGAATGAACGGCTCTTCGATCTCTGTTTCACTTGGAATTGTCTATATTGTCGGCGCTGGCCCAGGCGACCCTGCGCTCATAACGCTTAAGGGAGCTCAAGCTCTACGCGAAGCCGACATCGTCTTTTACGACGAACTTCTCGACCGCCGCCTCCTCGACCTGGTCTCTCCCACCTGCGAGTTAGTATACGTAGGAAAAAGGAGAGGACACGTCAGTAATACTCAGCGGTCGATCAACAAACTCATGGTAGAACGCGCACGCGAGGGAATGGTCGTAGTGCGTCTCAAGGGAGGAGATCCCCTCATATTTGGTCGCGGCGGTGAAGAAGCTCTGCACTTAAAACAAGCCGGCGTCAATTTTGAAATCGTTCCTGGTGTATCGGCCGCTTCCGGTGCAACCGCTTATGCTGGGATTCCCCTAACACATCGCGGCACGGCTTCGGCCGCCATCATCGTTACAGGAAATGAAGATCCTGAAGCTGAAACCTGTTCTGTAGACTGGTCGATTCTGGCCCAGCTGGACGCTACACTAGCTATCTTTATGGCTACGCGCACGCTGCCGGCCATCTGTCGCACACTAGTGCGGCACGGCCGCGCGCCTACCACGCCCGCGGCCGTTATTCAACAGGGCACGTGGTCTCATCAAAAGACAGTAGAAGGCACGTTGGATACGCTGGCTGAAAGAGCCGCTGCAGCCAGTATCGCCTCTCCTGCGCTCATTGTGGTCGGGGAAGTAGTTACGCTACGCAACCAGCTTATGTGGAGAGAGCACAAACCTCTTTTTGGTCGACATATTCTGGTTACGCGTAGCGCAGATCAGGCGGGCGACCTGAGCGAACGCCTGGCCGCAGCAGGCGCACAAGTGCATAATCTGCCGCTGATAGAAATATCAGAGCCGGATGTCTTACAACCGCTCGATAAGGCCATCTGCTCCTTGTCCAACTGGCACTGGCTCCTCTTTACCAGCGCCAACGGCGTCAAATTCTTTTTTAAACGCCTGCTGGATCTTCAGAGCGATGCACGCGTCCTATCCCACGTGCGCATAGCTGCTGTTGGCAGTAAAACGGCTCAAGCCTTGTCCGAGTGCAATATCCGCGCGGACCTCATTCCTCTGGAGCCGTCTCAACGCGGCCTGATCAGTGCATTTTCAAATCTTGAAGTAGAGGGCCTCCGCTTTCTCTTTCCAACCTCTAACCTAAGCCGCACAGAACTGCCTGACGCACTCGAGGCGCGAGGAGCCCACGTAGAGCGCGTTATCGCCTATCAGAACAGAGTGCCCAAGGTCGACCAGACGGTTTCGCAACTGACGAGAGAAGAGCCAATTGACCTAATTATCTTTACCAGCCCCTCCGCCATCCACCACGCATACGAGGTGCTCGGAGAGCAAGAGGCCAACGCACTGCTGAACCAAAACGACATTGCTTGCATGGGTTCAACTACAGCCGAAGCGGCACGCGCGCGTGGCCTCACGGTAGAGGTGCAGCCAGCACGGAGCGGCATACCCAATTTAGTAGAAGCGATTTGCACTCATTACAGCGTCCTATAACCCCTTCTATTCCTTGACATCTAGCCAAGGCGATCGCTAAGTTCTGCGCCAGTCCAACAGCAAAAATTCTAATCGAGTAATAATATGGCACTGCAAGCACATTTCGAATTTCGCAGCCCAACGCAGATCGTGCACGGTCCCGGTTCCCGCGCTCAACTGGCCGAATTTCTCGGCGAACAGAAACCCCTCGTAGTCACCGACAAGGGACTGGTAAAAGCTGGCGTCGCCGACCAAGTGCTCGACGTGCTAACGCGCGCAAGGATCGACTCTGTCTTGTTTGATGGAGCCCTGCCCAACCCGCCTGCACGGTGCGTGCACGCTGGAGCACGACTCTACAAGAAAGCCCAGTGCACAGCCATCGTCGCCGTTGGCGGCGGGTCTCCTATGGACGTAGCTAAAATGATCGGAGTCGTCATCGGCCACGGCAGGCGCATCGAAAGCTATCTGGGTACCAACAAAGTGCCGGGAGCCATTCCGCCGCTGTACTGTCTGGCTACGACCTACGGAACGGGAAGCGAAGTAACGCCTTTTGCCGTCCTAACCAACCCCAAGACGCAAAACAAAGATCCCGTGATCAGCTGGCATATTGCACCGCTCGTCGGCATCCTTGATCCCGAACTTTGCGCGGCATTGCCTCTGTCGGTAGGCGGTCCGACCGGCATGGATGCCCTTACGCACGCCATCGAGAGCTACACCAACCTGCTGGCCAACCCGATCACCGAAGGGCTAGCGCTACAAGCCATTGGTCTTATAGGCGCCAACTTGCGCCTAGCCTGTGCCAACGACTATGAGATTAGAGCAACTGAAAATATGCTGATTGCCTCTATGCTCGCGGGCATGGCATTTTCGCAAACGCGCTTGGGCAACGTACACGCCATGTCTCATCCCGCAGGGGCCCAATACGGCATCCATCACGGTCTGGCCAACGCGATCCTACTACCCTATGTAATGGAATTCAACCTTCCCACACGCATCAAGAAGTTTGCTCAGATTGCTCAGGCACTAGGCGCTGACACGAACAGCATGGAAATGCGCGAAGCAGCTCAGGCAGCAGTCGATGCTGTGTGGGAACTCAACAACGACTTACGCATTCCAACCAAGCTGAGCGCCTACGGCGTAAAGCGAGCCGGCATCAAGCGCATGAGTGCAGCTGCCATGACCAGTGGCAATGTAACGGTTAACCCGCGTAAAACGGATCAAACCGATATAGAAGCCATCTTTAGCGAAGCCATATAGGAGCCCACTATGTCATTTCCCAACATGATGCGCATACGCCAACACTTTGACGCACCGACGGTAGAAGACATTCCCGAATCTGTCAGAGAAGAAGTCTCTCGACTTAACTTGGTTACACGCGTTGAACCGGGCCAGTCAGTAGCCGTTTCCGTAGGCAGCCGCGGCATCAACAATATCGCGCTTATAACCAAGTCACTCGTCGAGGAATTGAAGAACTTGGGACTCGAACCCTTTTTAGTCCCGGCCATGGGCAGCCACGGAGGTGGCATCGCCGAGGCTCAGCGCGAAATCATAGAGGGCTACGGCGTCACGGAGGAATACGTCGGCGCGCCAATCAAGGCGAGCATGGAAACAGTGCAAGTGGGCCAGACCGAAGACGGCGTGCCGGTCTTTTTCGACAAATACGCCTTTGAAGCCGACCACGTCGCCGTCGTTGGCCGTATCAAACCCCACACAGACTTTGTTGGCGAAATAGAGAGCGGCCTGCACAAAATGATGCTGATCGGACTTGGCAAACACAAAGGCGCCGCGCTCTATCACCAGGCCATTGTCCACTACAGCTTTGACCGCATTATCCGCTCAGTCGGCCAACAAGTTATCGAAAAATGCGGCGTCTTATTAGGTTTGGGCATCGTCGAAAATCAATACGACCAAACCGCTCTGCTCAAAGGCGTCGCACCCGAGGAGTTTGTCGAGCGCGAGAAAGAGCTACTCGTCATAGCTAAAAAGTGGATGCCGCGCCTGCCATTTGACCATGTGGACCTGCTTATTGTCGACGAAATCGGTAAAAATATCTCTGGTGCTGGTATGGATACCAACGTCGTTGGGCGTAAATTTCACGACAATCACGCGGCCGAAAAAGAGTATCCCAAAGTTACGCGCATCCTGGTGCGCGGTCTAACGCCAGAGACCCACGGCAACGCCTCGGGCATTGGCACAGCCGAGTATGCGCATCGACGGGCCGTCGATGAGATGGATCGCGAGATCACATACATCAACTGCATGACGGGCAATCACCCGTCCGGCGCTCACATTCCGCTCTATTTTGACACAGATCAGACCTGCATTGAAAAAGCCTTGCAAACGGTCGGCTTGCGCGAACCAGGCGAGGAAAAAATCTTGCGTATACGCAATACGTTAGACCTGGGTGAACTACTTGCTTCAGAGGCCTATAGATCAGAAGTTGAAGCACGCGAAGATCTCTCGATTGTCGAGGAAGCCGCTCCGATGCCCTTTGATACCAGCGGCGATTTGCCGCTGCATTTCTAACCATCTCCAATGAGAGGATAGACCCTATGGAGCTGCCCGCAGGCGACTATATAGGCATGCATCGCGACGAGATCGACACGCCCGTTTTGCTCGTTGATCTGGACGCACTGGACTACAACATAGAAAAAATGGCCGCCCATTTTTGCAAAGCAGGAAAGCATCTACGTCCGCACAGCAAATCACATAAGACGCCGGCTATTGCACACCTTCAGCTCAACGCAGGTGCTTTGGGAATCACCTGTGCCAAGCTCGGCGAAGCCGAAGTAATGGCCAACGCCGGCATACGCGACATTTTGATCGCTAACGAGGTTGTCGGCCCCAGGAAAATCGAGAGACTGATGCACTTGGCCACACGCTGCGACATCATGGTCGCCGTTGATCATCCAGCAAACTTGGATGCACTCAATGCCGCTGCCGCTGCAGACGAGGTTTCCCTAAGAGTCCTCGTTGAAGTTAACATAGGACACAATCGCTGCGGCACCGCGCCGGGAAAAGCTGCGGTCGATCTAGCGCAGCGAGCCCAGGCCGCATCCCATCTCCGCTTTACTGGAATCATGGGCTACGCCGGACATGTAGTCGACCTTGAAGACAATGTAGAACGCGAGAGTAAAGCAAGCGAGTGCCTGCAGCGGCTCGTCGATACGCGCGCTGATATCGAGGCAACTGGCCTAGACGTTAGCATCTGCTCCTCATCGGCTACAGGCGATTACTACATCAGCACGCGCTTTGACGGCATCACAGAAGTTCAAGCCGGATCGTATGCGCTCATGGACGTAGCCTACGGGCGATTAGGTCTCGGTTTTAAAAATGCACTCACCGTGCTCACGACCGTTGGCAGCCGTCCAACGTCCCAACAGGTCATAACCGATGCCGGGCTCAAATCCCTTACGCCAGAGCATGGGTTCCCCCTCGTCAAGAACCGCAGCGACCTCGAATGTCACGCCCTCTCAGAGGAGCATGGACGACTGCGCACACTCGACGAAGCGGACTGCGTCGATATTCAGGTAGGCGATCTGCTGGAGTTTATCCCAGGCCACGGCTGCACAACAGTCAACCTACACGACTACCTCTATGCCATGCGCGGCGGCCAGCTAGTCGACGTCTGGCCGATTGCCGCGCGCGGCAAAGTCCGCTAGTACTACACGCTGCGCCCACACACATAACCGCGATTCAGAGAGAAACGCGTAGATTCGTTCCTCACGGGAGGTTATTCCATGCGCTACACGCTAGCACTTGTCCTATTCTTATTCCAGTCGGCAGCAGCCGATGAAATACGGATCACGACCACACAGGACTGGAACCGCTGGCAGCGGCCTGGAGATGCGCTATCCGTTGAAAACGGCATCCTGAGTCCCAGCTTTATTCGCCGCAATATCGACGCCGTTTCCAACGCAGCCCAGTTTGGTGGAGGCATTCACGGCGTGGGTTCTAACTCATTCCAGGCCGACAACCTCATTGATGGCGATAGAAGCACTTACTGGGCGCCCGACCCAGTTGCTCCCATAGAAGATTGGTGGATCGAGATCGATCTCGGACGAGCGGTATCTGCTCAGCGGATCGAACTGCAGTTTGTCGAGGGTAGCGCACCGCTCGAATTCTTCCGCATCCTCACATCAGATGGCGAACCCTTCTTCAACAACGCCAATTCCGTTATACCGGGAACACTGCGCTACAATAAGAGCACGAGCTACAGCTTTAACGCCGAGCACACCGTGGTAATTGACTTCGAGAAAAAGCCTCTCCAGTATATTCGCATAGAAGCCGATCGCACGCAGTCAGACTCGGATATCCGCCTAGGGGAAGTGAGCGTCCAGAGCATAGGTGACAATATCTCTCTCGGGATCTGGGAGCGCGGGGGCGGCGTAAGCATCGTCTCCGAAGTGGGCTCGACCTTTGGTCGTGAGCTAGTCGAGAGCATAGGTATCAGCAATACGCTGGTCGACGGCGATATCACAACCTATTGGGGCACCGTACACCGGGGTGGCTCAGGCGCCCAGCCCGAACAGCAGTTCGGACAGTTCGAACTCGATCTGGGTGCCCTCTTCTGGGTCGACACCGTACGCATGCTCGGCGATGGATCGGGCATTGCTCCGGGCCGGGGAGCCGGCTATCATAGAGGCGGCACGTTCAACTACCTCTGGTATCAATTCTACACCTCGGATGGGTCGCGCTCGGTTGACGGCTCGCTGCGCTGGGAGCTCATGGGTGAACTACCCTCCGACCCGCGCAACCTGCAGGGGATCGTCCACTTTGAGGAACATTTCCCACTTCGGAAGGTGCGCCACGTTCGCTTATTCTTCCCCATGTCTAACGGCAATCAGTCCTTTAACGGGCGCATTGGAACAACGGCCGAGTGGCAGGTATTTGGCTATGGCCACCCCGCTGAAGCCGTTGCGGTCTCGCCTCTTTTCGACCTCCAGTCCGTTCAGCACATCACCGCACTGCACTGGGACGTAGACACCCCCCGCGGAGCCCGTTTAGAAATTCGCAGCCGAACGGGCAACGCGCTACAAGAAACGTTTGTATTCTACGACAAGAATGGTAAAGAGGTTACTCAAAAACGATATGATAAGCTGATTCCTTCGTTTAGAGGGGCCATCGACACACTGCGCACCCCGGGAGCCGATTGGAGCACGTGGAGTCGACCTTACGATACTTCGGGGCAGCCCTTTCTCTCACCGGCTCCCCGTCGGTATGTCCAACTGGAACTGCGCTTTGTCTCAGAGGAACCGCTAGCTAGTGCAGCCCTAAACGAGCTGCGCATCGAGTATAACCAACCGCTGGCACAGACTACACGTGCAGAGATCTTTCCCCCTCGATCAGAGCCCGGTCAGACCGGTAATTTTACCTACTATATACGCGCAGAAATGGCCTCTTCCAGCCGCGGTTTTAACCAGATACAGATTGTCAGCAGCGCGGGGCTCTCCTTCGAAAGCCTGCGCATTGACGGGCAAGCACAGGCCGTCGAAAGCGCCTCCATAGAACAAGGTATATTGCTCAGGCTGACCGAGCCGGTGCAACGCTCTGCTCTCGTAGAAATTGACTTCCAAAGCACGATCTTTCTCAATCAGACACGCTTTGACGCCTACCTTTTAAACAGCGCATTGGGCCCGCAAGTTCGCCAACCCGTCGACCCAGGCGATGCCGACGAACGCATCGACAGCGGCGTTACCTTTGTCGCTCTGCCTTCTAACGATCGACTACTCGACAACCTCACCCTCTCTTCGCCCACGCTAACGCCGAACGGAGACGGTATTCACGACGAGGTTACCCTCTCTTTTGACCTGCTCAAGATTATAGATCCTCGTCCGGTTGAACTGACGGTTTACGACCTGGCTGGGCGTCGCGTAATCACAGCTTCGGATGCATCCGTTTCGGCCGGCCGCATCAGCCTTCGCTGGGATGGTCGCACCCCTGGAGGTCAGCTCGTCTCGCCCGGAACGTATATACTGGGCATCCAGGTGCGCGGCGATGCCTATAAACGCGTGCAACATCGCATCGTAACCGTGGTCTATTGATGGATAATGCTTACGACGCTGCGCAGAATGCCCATTATCAACCCATAGGAAGTTGAGCCATGACGATAAATAACGTGGACCGTTTCAAGGGAAAAATAGCGCGGGGAGAGCTCTGCGTCGGCACGACAGTCAGCTTTAACGATCCGACTATCAGCGAGCTCATAGGCGATGCCGGATATGATTTCACCTGGGTCGATATGGAGCACTGTCCCATCGATATCCACACGGCCCTCGGCCACATCATGGCCGTGCGCGGCACCGGCGCAGCCCCTTTTGTGCGCGTGCCATCCACGGATACCGTGCAAATAAAACCCATACTCGAACTGCACCCGGCCGCTATTATTGTGCCCCAAGTGCAGTCCGTCGCCGACGTAGAGCAGGTGGTTGCAGCATGTAAGTACCCGCCCGTCGGAATACGGGGTTTTGGACCGCGCCGCGGTCGGCGCTTTGGCGGCCAACCCTATCCCGATTATTTAGTCGATGCCGATGAACAGATCATGGTAATCGTGCAGATTGAGCACATCCGTGCCGTCGAAGCCATAGACGAGATCTTGGCCGTTGATGGCCTTGACGGGCTTTGTATCGGCTTTAACGACCTGGCCGGTTCCATGGGGCTCTCAGGTCAGGTCAACGATGCACGGGTTATAGCCGCAGCGGAAGCAGTCATAGAGAAGACGCGGCAGACGGATAAAACGATTGGCATCGCCATGGGATACGAACGCCAAGCCATCGCCCACTGGCTAGACCGAGGCCTGCAGTGGATTTCACTCGGCGGCGATTTCAACTTGCTCTATGCCAAACTGCGAGAGATAGCAGAAGACGTTCGCACGCTGCCGAGATAATCCACCTGTGCCTTCTGTTTCCGTCCGGCCTCGAGCACCCCATTCCATAGAGCCCCGTCGTGTTTAGGCAAACGCTGTACGCGACCGTAGGCGATGGGCTGCGCTTGGCCTATGCCGACAGCGGTCAAAACAGCACACCGGCAATTCTCCTAATACACGGCATCTTTGACCACAAGGGCACCTGGCGTTCGCTCGTCCAACACATACCCGACGCCCGCTGCGTAGCCCCCGATCTACTGGGACACGGTCAGAGCGATCGCCCCTCGCTCTTTCACCTGCCGCCCGAGCAGCGCTACAGTCCGGACATGCAAGCCGCCTATCTGTCCCACTTTGTCGAGCGCATGGGACTCGATTCGATCGTCTTGGGAGGCTCTTCGCTGGGCGGCGGCATCGCCCTCCGACTCTTTTTGGACTACCCGGACATTCGCCGCCGCACGCGTGCGCTCGTGCTCTGTGCCGCTGCGGGTTATCGACAGCCTTTACCAGGATATATTCGCGAAATGGGAGGTTGGTTGGGATCGCTACTAAAGCATCCGCTAACGCGCTCCCTGTGTGAGAGAACCGGCCTGCTCTCACGCGGAGCACAGCGCTCGGTCGCGCGCTGTTTTTTCGACGCCCGTAGGGTTCCCCCACTCTTAGTAGAAGAGACACTTGCTGCGCTACGGGTGCCCAACGCGTTTATGGCGTATCAGCTCGCCGCGCGCAATATCATGCCACCCGACCTCCATCAACTCTCGGATCGCCTGTCTGAAATCGACGTCCCTACGCTGATATTTTGGGGACGCGAGGATCGAATTATCAGTCCGCTCTCTGCCCTGCGCTTCTCCGAGGACATCCCCAATACGCAGCTGCACCTATTTGATCACTGCGGACACGCGCCCCACATTGAATACGCCCAAGACGTGGCTAACCATTTGAATTCGTTCCTCAAACAGCCAACTGCGAGCGATTAATGCACAGACACAGCGAAGCGCCTCAGAGCAACGAGCACGCCTACACCATTGAAGTTGGCGGCACAGCTGACGGGAAAAGTATGCGCGACCCCGTCGGCTATGGGTATTACCAACAGCACTGGGAAAACAACGTAGCGCTCTCTATGGAAAACGTCGGCCGTGAAGTGGTCGTCAATCCACGCATCTCTGTGAATGGAACTAACCGTTGGCACTCGCTTGAAGAGATTGTCTGCGACCTGCTAAATGACGAAATGACCGAGGCAGAAAAGGCTCGGGTAATCTGGGATTTTGCCCGCCGGCATCGCTACCACAGCACCACTGCCGACGACGAGGTCAAAGACACCGTCAAAATGCTCAACGTCTACGGATATACCTTGTGCTGGGACGAGTCCTATACGGTTTCTAATTTGTGGCAGGCAGCCGGCTTGCCGGTCCGGCGCGGCGTTCCACACGGACACTGCACAACCGAAGTCTTTTACGACGGAGCGCACCACCTACTCGACAGCGACGAACACCTGCTCTACCTGCTGCGCGACAACGAAACCGTCGCCGGCGAGGAAGACCTGGCACGCGATCACGACCTGGTTAAGCGAGGCCATGCCTACGGCGTGCTCAGCCAAGAGAACCGCCAGAGCGACGAGAGCGCAGCGGCGCTTTTTATACACGAAGGTCCGCGCAGCGGAGGTCGCCCCCAAGTGGGCACCCATCGAATGGACTGCTCACTGCGCCCCGGCGAGGCGCTGGTCTGGCAGTGGCAGGACCGCGGTCTCTATCACGGCTACGGAAAGCGACCTCCACGCATGTGTAACGGGGCATGGCATTTTGCCCCGCGCCTGGATGCGACCTTCAAACAGTGGTGCGTAAGGGCGGACAACGCACGTTCTACAGACGACCGCCTCTATCCGGTTGATCCGTCAAAGCCCATCGTTCTCGTCTACCGCCTGCAAACACCCTATGTCATAGTCGGTGGACTCATCCAATACGCAGGCGACTTGACCGCTCAGTGCGCCTTTTCACGCGACGAACTATCGTGGCAACCCATCGGCCCAGACGGAACGCTCAACCCCCTATTGCCCAGTGACGGACCCGCCACATACGACCTGTATCTGCGTATGGAAGGCGTCGCCAAGCACATTGACCACATCGCCGTTGAGTTGGACCTGCAAATGGCTCCCCTCTCGCTGCCCGGTTTGTCCCTAGGAGAAAATAGGCTGCTTTATACGGACGAGAGCGCAGATCGAGCCATTGTGATAACCCACAGCTGGAACGAACGCGACGACCTCATTCCTCCCGCTGCACCTCGCCTAACAGAACCTATAAACTGCGAACCCGTAGCTGGCACCCAACCGGTCTTCTGCTGGGACTCAGTGCCCGATGCAGTAGACTATCAGTTCGAGCTCAGTCCGTCAGACGACATGCGACACGCCCTTTCGCCCGTTTTTGAAAAGCTCGTCTCCAACACGCCTTTTGCTGGACAAACGCGCTGGTCTCCGCCCGAAAACGGACAGCTCAACCCAGAGCACACCTACTTCTGGCGCGTGCGAGCGCGCAGCGAAAAAGGCCTATGGGGGCCCTGGAGCGAACCCGCATCTTTCACACCTTTCGCACCGGGCATTCCACTCGACGTCGAGCTACATACCGACTGGCAGACGCGAACCCAGTGGCTCAGATGGCGTGCCAACCCACAGGGCAGTGCCCCCGAACACTATATAGTCTACGCCAGCGACGAGCGCGGTTTCAGCGCGCGAGACGGCGAACACGAAGTATTCTGCGGGCGGGACGTCGGCATGGAAGTGCGGCCGGGAAATCGCTTCGCGGAGACGGACCAGACGGAGCTACAGGTCGTGGGCGCAGAGAATTCGATGGCAAATAAGAGCTACTACCGCGTTGTCACTATAGACGAGCACGGCACGCCCAGCGGACCTTCAGATCTAGTGTGCACACCGCGCCCCTTTATATTTTCTCAACCGCCGCAGCATATACGTGCGGAAACGGAAACACACTACGCCGTACAGAGCCTGCAGGGAGCAGGCGACCTGCGCTGCATAAGCGAAGGAACGCACCGCTACCAGTCGGCCATACGCGATTTTGATACGCTGTCTTTTATACTAGACGAAGGCCCGGCCTTTATCTCATTGGACAGAGTCAGCGGACTGATGATTTTCAAACCCGCAGCCCACCATCTCGGCCTGCACACCGTAACGCTGCGCGTGCAAAATGGCCAGGGAGGCGTCGATATACAGGGCTTTGATCTGGAGGTCTTAGCACCTCACTCATAATTAGGATCGCAAAAGAGGTATTTATCCGATGAAACGACCCAATATTTTACTACTCTACACCGATCAACAACGCCACGACGCGCTCGGCATCAACGGCAACGACGATATTCAAACACCTCATCTAGATCGAATGGCCGCCGAGGGCGTCAACTTTGACCACTACTTTGTGCAAAACCCCGTATGCATGCCCTCGCGCCTATCGTTTCTCAGCGGTCAGTATCCATCGACCCTCGGCATAACGAATATGGGGGTACCCGTCCCTGAAGATATGCCCATCTTGCCACACTACCTGCGCAATTATGGCTACAGAAGCGCCAATATTGGCAAGCTCCACTTTCAGCCCCACGCCTGCCGCGACCACCGCGAGATCCATCCCCCGTACGGCTTTGACCACTTAGAAATCTCCGACGAACCCGGGCCCTACCCCGATGCCTACCGCGCCTGGGTGGAGCGCCTGGCGCCCGACCAGCTCGATCACATCAGCCTTGGCCTGCCACCTGCAGCCGAGGTATGGCAACAACAAATGGGCATTCGAGACGGTATCCGCCATCCCGCAGAGCGGTTCCCCCTCGATGCCCTCCCCTTCCGCGGCGATAGTCAGCATACCCATACCGCGTTCGTAGCCGACCAGACGATGGAATTTATTGAGCGACATCGACAAGAGACTTTTCTCTGCGTAGCAGGCTTCTATTCGCCGCATTCGCCCTGGGTGGCACCGCAAGAATTCATCGACCGATACGATGCTCAGGACCTAACCATTCCATCCTATCCCCCAGAGGTCGAAGCTCGTCGCAACGGAGAAGCCTTTAGCGAAGAAGAACTGCGGCGCGCCCACGTTGGCTACTATGCCATGGTCAGCGAGGTCGATTATCACGTAGGACGCATCTTAGCCCATCTCGATGCGCTAGGGCTGCGCGAGGACACGTTGGTCGTCTTTACCTCTGACCACGGAGAATGGCTTGGCGAGCACCTGCGCTACGGCAAGGGATATCCGGGGCACGACTGCGTAACGCGCGTACCCCTCATTATGCACTGGCCGGAACACTTAGAGCAGCCCGGAAGAACGGAGAACGGATTAGTGGAAGGCGTTGACGTGCTGCCAACGCTGCTCGAATCGGCCGGCATACCCGCACCGGGCCACCTGCAGGGACAATCCCTAATGCCCGCACTGAGAGCCAGCGCCTGGAATGGCCGAGAGCACGTGCTGACAGAGATGCATGGCTGGAAAACGCTGCGCACCCGAGACCATCGCTACGTCTTGAACAGAGACGGAAGCGAACAGCTATACTACCTGCCCGACGACCGGCAGGCCTACTACGACCTGAATGCCGACGGCGCCCAAGAAGCCCTGTGTGGACAGCTGCGCCACCAGCTCCTCCTGCACCAACTCCAGAGCGAACGACCTCAGCCACGCGTCTGGCCGTACTGAGCAGAGTACGAACGAATAATCGGCCCAATCAGCCTCACCTTGGCACGAATATTGTTTGCTTTGGGTAAGAATAACCGTTCCCGATGCTGGAATGAGACAAACAGTCCACAAACGGACGAAAAGGAGTATCAAAATGACACAGTACCGCCACATTGAAGCAACGGGGCGGACCGACGAGGTCACCGTAATCGAAGACCCCGGCATGGTAACAGAACGCGCAGACGGCACGATCCGACCAGACTATGCCTTTATCGATTCACACACCATTCGCGCCCATCCGCAAATTATAGACGCACTGATCAACCAATCGGAACGCCTGTGGACGCTAGACGAAATGCTCACCGAGTTGGGCACTTAGGCGTTAGTCAACGCCGAGAAATATCCGCGCCGAATGGGCCGGAGCGCTACGCGGTGAGCGCTCCCCAGGATCGGCAATTTGCGCCGTTGCAGGGGGCACAAAAATGGGCTCTGAGAGCAGGGGATCACCCGTTTCTTCACGCCATGTCTGCATCTGTTGGCGCATGTCTTTAAGCACGTCAGCATAGGCAGTATCCATAGCCACGTTATGCGCTTCATCCGGGTCGAACAGCACGTCGTACAGACGCTCTTCGGCTTCCTCTCGCTCGCTCCAACCGTGCTCTATTAAATAGTTCTTGCTCTGACCGTCATCGCAGTCGGGCAAAACGGGACAGGCGCGCTCGTGTAAACGTCGAATATACTTCCAGCGATCGGTCCGCAGTGCGCGCTGTGGCTCGTAGCAAACGTGGTAGTTAATCTCTCCGTAGACCGCATCGCGCACGCTATCCGCTCCCCCGACCAAGGGACGCAGCGAAACACCCTGTAGCCATTGGGGTGCCGCCAAACCGGCCACGTCGCAGACGGTTGGAAACAGATCAATATGGCTTGTAAGTCCGTCAACGACCTGTCCGCCAGTAAATCCGCCAGGCCCCCTCAGGATGAGCATCACGCCCATACCGTGGTCGGTCAGATTGCATTTCATGCGCGGAAACGCGATGCCGTGATCCGTCGTGCACACGACAAGCGTACTGTCGCGTAGTCCATGCGCGTCTACGGCATCAAGCACCGTTCCCACAAGTGCATCAAGCATTCGCGCCGAATCCATATAGAACGCCATATCAGCGCGCGTCTCAGGAGTATCGGGCAGTGGACTCGGGGGCCGCACGTAGCGCGGATCTGCCGGCTCTACTCCTTCGGGAGGGCCGTCAAATCCCTCGCCCTTGCGATGAGTTACGCCAAAGCCTACATCAAGAAAGAAAGGGCGGTCGTGTGACTCAGCAATAAAGGAAGCGGCGCGCAGAGCGGACCCCATATCGCCACCATCGCCGCCATCAATTCGCTCGTATCCGCCCTCTTGTGGATCGTTTACCACGTGCTGTATACCCGTACGCACTGTCTGATAACCATGCTCTCTCAGAAAAGCTGGTAACAGGCGTTCTGGATGGGGTAAGGACCATCCGCGGTTGACCAGCCCTCCCATGCCGCAACTGTGCGCCCACTGGCCCGTGAGGAGACAGGCTCGGCTCGGTGAACAGGTGGGATTCGCGCAAAAAGCACGTCGAAAAAGCGCGCCCTCTTCAGCGAATTGCTGAATGCGCGGCGTGGGAATTGAGTGGCCATAGGGCTGCACATAGCGACCCGTATCGTGTGAGTGGATGTATATAATATTTATCATGTAAGTGCCTCATTTGCGAGATCAATATAGACTTATGAAACGGCTAAGCTAAAGCAGGAGCAAGGCCTTTTCAAAACGGCACACACAGCCCCCCGTCCGGAGGCAATCTATTTTCACGCCCCAGCATGGACGCAACCAGTGTCAATGCGCTAAATTATATTTTAAGCGCCCGTAGGGACTGCGGCTAGACGAACTCATGGAGACATCAATGGTAGTTGACGGAAAAATACATCGCTGGGTTGGCGTGGGCGTCTTTTTTTTAACGTTGGGCGTCTACATCAAGA